>JAQGOD010000158.1 GCA_028293775.1 Gammaproteobacteria bacterium | reverse complement strand
CCCTGCACCGCCTGCCGGCCATGTTGACGGGACTGAGAGCATCCGGGCGCTCGCAGATCGATGTTAGTTTTCCGGAAATCGAAAAATTCGACCGCCTGCCCGAACCGCGCAGCGGCGGTGCCACGGCGTTCGTTTCCATCATGGAAGGCTGCAGCAAATATTGCACTTTTTGCGTGGTTCCGTACACGCGCGGCGAGGAAATCAGCCGGCCCTTCGAACAGGTCCTTCGCGAGGTTGAGCTGTTGGCCGCCCAGGGCGTGCGGGAGATCACCTTGCTCGGCCAGAACGTCAACGCTTATGCGGGGCCTATGGCCGACGGCACGCCCGCCGACCTGTCCACGTTGATTCACTTCGTAGCCGGCATCGATGGCGTGGAGCGCATTCGTTTCACGACGTCGCACCCACTGGATTTCAACGACAGCTTGATCGAAGCCTATGCCAACGTGCCGCAGCTCAATAACTATTTGCACCTTCCCGTGCAAAGCGGCTCGGACCGTATTCTTGCCGCGATGAAACGCGGACACACCGTGCTTGAATACAAACAAAAGCTGCGCAAATTGCGCGCCGTGCGGCCGGACATCTGTATCTCGACCGACTTGATCGTCGGGTTCCCCGGAGAAACCGAAGCGGATTTTACGGCGACATTAAATCTGGTGGCGGATGTGGGATTCGACCAGTCGTTCAGCTTCCTCTACAGCCGCAGACCAGGCACCCCGGCCGCCGCTTTGCCCGATGAGGTCGCGCATGAGATCAAGCAGCAGCGTCTCGAATTGTTGCAGCAGCGTTTGAACCAACAAGCGCGCGCAATCTCCGAACGCATGGTGGGAAGCCGCCAACGCGTTCTGGTCGAGCGCACCGCGAAGCGCAATCCCGCGCAGCTGGCCGGCCGCACCGATAACAACCGCTGGGTGAATTTCGATGGCCCTGCGGATGAGCCGATGCGTCTCATGAACAGCTTCACGGACCTCATCATCACCGAGGCGATGCCGAATTCCCTGCGCGGACGGCTTGCCGCGGCCGGGTCGCCGTGAGTTCAGCACCGATGACTCGCGACGTGCTGCTCGCGCCCGCCGACAATGTGCGGCTGGTTGAACTGTGCGGCCCATTGGATGAGCACCTGCGGCTCATCGAGACGCGGTTGGGCGTGGAGGTGAGGCGGCGCGGCAATCGATTTCAACTGGTCGGGTTGGAGCCGGCGGTGCAACGCGCAGAATCGGTATTGCAGAATCTTTATGCTCGCGCGCAGCGCGAACCGGTGGATTCCGAGCGAGTGCACATCGCGTTGCAAGAATTGGATATGGACAACCGCGATACGGATGCTGCGGATTCGGATGAGTTGAAGGTGCGCACCGCGCGAGGCGCGATTCGCGCGCGCGGTTCGAACCAAACAGAATACTTGAATAATGTTCGCACGCACGATTTGACCTTCGGCATCGGGCCCGCGGGCACCGGCAAGACCTATCTTGCGGTGGCTTGCGCGGTCGAGGCCCTGCAATCGGACAAGGTGCGACGCATCGTGCTGGTTCGCCCGGCGGTCGAGGCGGGCGAGCGGCTGGGATTTCTTCCCGGCGATTTATCGCAAAAGGTCGATCCCTACCTTAGGCCGATGTATGACGCATTGTACGAAATGTTGGGATTCGAGCGGGTCGCGAAGTTGATCGAGCGCAACGTGATCGAAGTTGCGCCCCTGGCCTTCATGCGCGGGCGGTCGCTGAATGACTCTTTCGTGATCCTGGATGAGGCGCAGAACACCACCAACGAACAGATGAAAATGTTTCTGACGCGCATTGGATTCGGCTCCAAAGCGGTGGTCACAGGCGACATTACTCAGGTGGACTTGCCGAGTACCAAGCAATCCGGATTGCGCACCGTCATCGATATTCTGCGCGGTGTGCGCGGCATAGCCTTCACCATGTTTTCATCGCGCGACGTGGTGCGCCACCCCCTGGTGCAAAGAATCGTTCAAGCCTATGAGGCGAGCGCTCCCAACGACGGGTCGTAAGTTGCAGCAGCTCGAGCTCGAGGTGAGCTATGCGTCATCGGCTCCTTGGGTTCCGAGCGCTCGGCTGCTGCGCCGGTGGGCCGGTGCGGCGCTGTCGAGCACTTCTAAGCCGGTGGTGCTGTCGATGCGCATCGTGGGCAAGGCACGCAGCCGCAGCTTGAATGGGCGCTACCGCCATAAGGACAAGCCTACCAACGTGTTGTCTTTCGCAGGAGCGGGGCACGCACCCGATGGGCGGCTGTTCCTCGGAGAGCTGGTCATTTGCGCGCCGATCGTCGCATCCGAAGCGCACAGCCAACATAAATCCCTCGAGGCGCATTGGGCCCATATGACGGTCCACGGGGTACTGCACCTGCTCGGATTCGACCACGTGCGCCGCGCGGAAGCGGCCAAGATGGCATCTCGGGAGATTCAAATCCTTGATAGGCTTGGGTTTTTCGACCCCTATCGCTGATCCGGTATGCTCTTCGCCCATGTCCGAACAGCCTCATGGCGGCACAACAGGCCGCTGGTTAAAGCGCATTACCCAATCGATGACCGGCGAGCCGCGCGATCTTGCCGAGCTGGTGGAGCATCTTCGGGAGGCCAGTGAACGCGGATTATTCGATGGCGATGCACTGGTCATGCTCGAGGGGGTCCTTGCGGTGGCGGACATGCAGGTGCGCGACATCATGGTGCCGCGTTCGCAAATGGTATTCGTGGAGCGCGATGAGTCGCCCGACAAGCTGATCGAGCTGGTGGTTGAATCAGGCCACTCGCGCTTCCCGGTGATAGGCGAGGATCGCGATCAAATCCTGGGGATCCTGCTGGCCAAGGACCTGCTGCGGCTGCGGGCGGCCGTGGAAGAGGATTTCGAAATTCGCGAATACATGCGCCCCGTGGTATTCGTTCCCGAAAGCAAGCGCCTCAATGTCCTGCTCAAAGAATTTCGGCGCAACCACAATCACATCGCCATCGTGGTGGACGAATACGGTGGGGTGTGCGGGCTCGTCACCATTGAAGACGTCATCGAGCAAATTGTCGGCGAAATCGATGATGAGCATGACGTCGAAGACGAACAAACCATCCGCAAGGAGCGGCCGCGCGAGTTTACCGTCCGCGCCTTGATCCCCATTGCCGATTTCAATCAGTATTTTTCGACCGCTTTTCCTGACGAAGATTACGACACGATCGGCCGACTGCTCATGCAACAGTTCGGCCGGTTGCCGCGCCGCGGCGAAACCATCAAAATCGGTGATCTTGAATTTCGCATCGTGCGGGCCGATAGGCGCCGCATCGATCTTCTTCGCGTGACTATCCCTCGGGATATTGAGCCGCCCGCCGCTGAGTCGACTCCTTGAAATCGCCCCAGCGCGGCCCGCCCGCGCAACGCAAACCAAGCCTGTTCCGGTGGGTGGCCGCTTTTGCGTGCGGTGCCGGCCTAAATCTGGCTTTCGCGCCCTTCGAATGGTGGCCCTTTGCTTTGATCGCGCCCGCGGCGCTATTCGCACTCATCCGCGGCGTACCGCCCCGCCGTGCCGCCATCACCGGCGCGGCATTCGGGATCGGATTGTTTGCTTTTGGAACGTACTGGCTATACACCTGTCTGCACGTTTTCGGCCTCGTGCCCGTATGGCTGACGTTGTTGCTGCAGATCGTGTTCGTGGCGGCAATGTGTCTCTACTTCGCCGCTTTGTGCTATCTCGCCAATCGCTTCTGGCTCAAAGGTGGAGTGACGCGCGAGTGGCTGGTGCTGCCGGCGCTGTGGGTAGTGCTCGAGTGGCTGCGAGGATGGGTCTTAAGCGGATTTCCGTGGCTCTCTGCCGGCTATGCGCTGATCGATTCACCCCTCTCGGGCTGGGCACCGATCTTTGGCGTGTACGGGGTGACGTGGGCGGCGGTGATGGTGTCTGCCGCCATCAATGTCGCATTCATGCCGGCTGTGTCGTTCTCGCGTCGCTGCGTCGCGGTCGCACTGGCCGCCGTGCTGTTCTTGGTGCCCGATTTGCTGGCGAGCCATCACTGGACGCATGCCGCCGGACCTTCGATCGCCATCGCGGCCGTGCAAGGCGCCGTGCCGCAGGATCAAAAGTGGCAAGCCAAGAACCGCGAATTGACCATGGAGCGTTATAGGCGGCTCACCGGCGAGGCATGGGGTGCGCGCCTAATTGTTTGGCCGGAAGCTGCGATACCTGTCTTGGCGCCAATGATCCAGGATTATTTGAGCGCTCTCGAGCAGGAGGGCCGCGCTCACGATGCGGATTTTGCAATAGGACTGGTCGACTATCTGCCGGAAACCAAGCAATACTTCAATGGCGTGCGAGTACTGAGCAAGGCGGGCGACGGTTGGTACTACAAGCGGCACTTGGTTCCTTTCGGCGAGTACTTCCCCGTCCCCGCCTTCGTGCGCTCCTGGCTGCGGCTGATGAGTCTGCCTTATGATGATTTTACGGCGGGCCGTGCGGACCAACCCACTTTACGCGCGGCCGGACAAAAGCTCGGATTGACGATCTGTTGGGAAGACGCGTTCGGCAGCCAGCAGCTTGGCGTATTGCGTCAAGCCACCGTGCTCATCAATGTCACCAACAACGCGTGGTATGGGGACTCCACGGCACCCCATCAGCACTTGCAGATTGCGCGCATGCGCGCGCTGGAAGCCGGACGCTTCTTGATTCGTGCCGCGAACGACGGCATCACCGCGGCGATTGATCCTCGAGGAAAGATCATCGCCCGCATACCGCAATTTCAAGAGGGCGTGCTGCGTGCCGACGTGCAGCCGCTCAGCGGCTTGACCCCTTACGCGCGGCTCGGCAATTATCCCGTCGTCGTTGGCGCGGTCGGTCTCTTGGCAATCGCCGCCTGGCGACGCCGCGGCTAGGAGCCTGTCTGAGTAATCCACGTGGCGTCGGGTTGGGCGGGAGAGGGGCGTCTGCGGCGTTGCGCGGCTTGATCGTGGAGCCCACCACGGCCGGCGCCGTGCGCCTTGCAACCGCTCCCTCTCCCGGCCAACGCGGCTCACTCGGATTACTCAGACAGGCTCCGAGGAGACCCTCACTCGAATAGCGGAGCAACCACCGGATC
>JAQGOD010000141.1 GCA_028293775.1 Gammaproteobacteria bacterium | reverse complement strand
CGCGCGCGGTAATGCCCTCGCCTTCCTGACTGGCCACGCAGCCGCCCACCCCAATGACCACGTGAGGCCGCTGCTGCTTGAAGAGGCGCCATTCACCCAGCAAGGAAAACACTTTTTCCTGCGCTTTTTCCCGCACCGAGCAGGTATTGACCAGCAGCACGTCCGCTTCCGCGGGGTTGTCGGTGCTTCTCATGCCATGCTCGGCTTCCAATACGTCCCGCATCTTGCCGGAATCGTATTCATTCATCTGGCAACCGAAGGTTTTTATGTATAAAAGGCCGGGCATTTAGGGCATAGGCTCACAGGGAAAAGGCCGTTAAGATACTCGGAACCATGGCAATACGCGAAGTTATCAAAATGGGCGACCCACGCCTGCTGGCTGTATCACAGCCGGTAGCGGAATTTGGCTCGCCGGAACTTGAAAATCTCCTCACCGATATGCAGGACACCATGCGAAATCTCAATGGGGCCGGCCTCGCGGCCCCCCAAATTGGGATCGGATTGCGGGTCGTGATCTTTGGCTTCGATGTAAACCCGCGCTACCCGGAGGCCGATCCGGTGCCCTTCACCGTCCTCATCAATCCGCAGCTGTTCCCCATCGGCGAAATCATGGATGAAGGTTGGGAGGGATGCTTATCGGTTCCAGGAATGCGCGGTCTGGTGCCCCGTTACCGAGAGGTGCGCTACACCGGCTTCGATGAAAGGGGAAATCCCCTCGACCGTACGGCCAAGGACTTTCACGCCCGCGTGGTGCAGCATGAGGTCGATCATCTCGACGGCATTCTGTATCCGCGCCGGATTCGCGATCTTAAGCAGTTCGGCTTCAATGATGCGTTGTTTCCGGGCGAGGACGTGGCCGACGAATGAAGATCAGGCTCCGTCGAAAAGAATGACGCCTCGTCCTTGCTTGCCCTCGTTCAGATCGGCAAAAGCACGCGGCGCCTCATCGATGGTATAGGTCCGTGTGATCAGTTCGTCGAGCTTCAAGCGCCCGCTGCGGTACAAGCCGATCAGCCGTGGGAAATCGAGCTGCGGGCGCGCCGACCCGTAGTAACTGCCGGTCAAGGTCTTTTCGCTGGTAGCCACCTGTTGCGCATTCAGGCTGATCTGATCCTTAGGATCGGAGATACCCACAATCACGGCGGTGCCTCCGCGACGCAGTACCGCCCAGGCCATCTCGGAGATCTTGCCGACGCCCACGCAGTCGAAGGCATAATCCGCGCCGCCGCCCGTCAGCTTGTACAAATCCTTGCCGGCATTCGCTTGCCCGGTGACGTTGTAGCCGTGCGTGGCGCCGAACTGCCTCGCCATTTCAAGTTTTTCATCGCTGGTATCGACTCCGACAATGACGCCGGCGCCGGCAATCGCGCAGCCCTGGATGGCATTCAAGCCCACACCGCCGCAGCCGAACACCACCGCAATAGAACCGGCCTCGACCTTGGCGGTGTTCACTGCGGCCCCCACTCCGGTCATGACGCCGCAGGCGATCAACGCGGCACGGTCGAGCGGCATTTTCTGGTCTATTTTCACCACGTTTCCCATGTGCACCGTGGCGAATTCAGCCATGACCCCGCATCCGCAGAACACATTTAGATCCTTGCCCGTCGAGTCGCGCGTTCGAACGGTACCGTCGGGCAAAGTGAAAAGCGATTTGAGCGACTGGACGCACAGCTGCGGCCGGCCCGTTTGGCAGTAGTGGCAATGACCGCACATGCTGACGAAAGAGCTGACCACATGATCGCCAACCGCGTAGTTGTCCACGCCGTCGCCAATGGCGACCACGACACCGGCTCCCTCATGGCCCAGAACCAAGGGCAGTGGATATTGGATCGTGCCGTTGGTGGCCGACAAGTCGCTGTGGCACACCCCGCACGCGGCCATGCGCACCGTCACCTCACCGTGCTGCGGGTCCGCCACTTCAATCTGTTCGACGACGACGGGCTTGCCGACTTCGCGTGCCAACACTGCCTTCGACAATTGAGCCATGGGGTGTTTCCCTTGAATTCTTAAGGCCGCGTGAGCGCAGCGTAGCGCTGCAAGTGGGTATCGCTGTCGCCGAACATCAGTTCAGCGGCGGTGAGCCGTTTGAACCAATGGCTCACGATGAGTTCATCGGTCATGCCCATGCCGCCGTGCAATTGCACCGCCTGTTGGCCGACGAAGCGGCACGATTGGCCCACCAGCGCCTTGGCCGCGGAGAGGGCGCGCCGGCGTTCGGCGGCGTTCTCATCGCTGCAGCGTAGAGCGGCCAGATAACTCATCGAGCGGGCCTGTTCAAGGTGAATCAACATATCAGCGATGCGATGCTGCAGGGCTTGAAAGCGGCCGATCGGCGTGCCGAATTGCTGGCGTGACTGCACGTAGGAAACGGTTGCCTCGAGCAGGGCCTGCATGACGCCTACCGCCTCTGCGCACAAGGCGGCGAGACCAATATCGAGGGCAGCCTCGATGGCGGGCAAGGCCTCGCCCTCTTTCCCGAGCCGGCTGTCCTCCGGTACTTGAACCGCGTCCAAATACACCTCTGCGGCACGCCGACCATCAATCGTCGGATACGCATCGAGCGTGAGGCCCTTGGCATCACGCGGAACCCGAAACAGCGAGATCCCGCTTGCATCCCCATGCCCCCCAGAGATGCGTGCCGAAACAAGCAACGTGTCGGCGGCGGCGGCATGCAGAACGACGGCTTTGTGGCCATCCAGCATGTAGCGCCCGCCCGATTTGCGCGCCTGCGATTTGACCCACTGGGTTTCGTAGCGCGACTCCGGCTCGTAGTGTGCGAGCACCGCGATCGCGGCGCCGCCGCCCATTTTCGTCAGCAGTTCGGCGCCCGCGGTATCCGCCGGGAAACTGCGCAATAGCGCCGTCGCAATCACGGCGCTGCTCAAAAATGGTTCGAGCAGCAGGCTTCGTCCGCACGCGCCCATCACGCTCAAGGTTTCAAGCGGTCCATAACCCAATCCGCCCTGAGCCGCAGGCACGGTGAGTGCGAGCACCCCCAGTTCCGCCAAGCCAGCCCAGGCGGTTTTGTCCCATCCGTCGGCCGAAGCATTGATGGCCCGGAATTTCTCGAAGGTGTACTGCTCGCTCAAATAACGATTGACGGTCTCGTGCAGCTGCTGCTGCTCTTCGCTGAATTCAAAGTTCATGAGAAATTTCTCTACAGACCAACGATCATCTTGGAAATAATGTTTTTCTGAATCTCGTTGGTGCCGCCGAAAATCGACAGTTTCCGCTGATTCAAATAGGCGGCAGCCAGGGTCGCGGCGTAACGCGGCCCCGGCGCCTCGCGAGTCGGGTCCGATTGCCAGCCTGCTTCCATGGCTTCGCGTCGAAAAGGCAAGGCGTAGGGGCCGACTGCACGCATCAGCAGCTCGGAGATGCGTTGCGCGATCTCCGTGCCTCTGATCTTGAGAATGGACGCTTCCGGACCGGGCGACTTCGAGCCGCGCTCTCCCGAGAGCACGCGCAAATTGGTAATTTCCAAAGCCCACAGATCGATTTCCACCTCGGCGATGTGGGCGGCGAACAAAGGGTCCTCGATCAAGGGCCGCCCATGCTGATTTTCACTTGATGCAATCCGCTTCAGCCGCGCCAATTCGCGTTTCGCGCTGCCGATACCGGCAATATTGGTGCGCTC
>JAQGOD010000118.1 GCA_028293775.1 Gammaproteobacteria bacterium | reverse complement strand
AACGATCTCCAATACCAATCCGACCTTCCCAGCCGGCACCGGCCTTACCTTCGGCGATCTTCGGTACACCTTCTTGAACCTCGGCAATGGCACGATCACGGAAACTGATTCCAAAGCGTATCGCGCGATTGCGGATGTGAATGGCAAAGTCGCAGGATGGGACTTGGAGTTCTCGGCAGGCTTCACGGAAGTCGCACTCTCGCTAGACGGTCTCAATTACGTCAATCCCGCGAATCTGCAGACCGCATTGGACAGCACAACCGCGCCGTTTCTGGTGGGTCAGCCGAACAGTGCCGCGGTTGTGAATTTCGTGGCCCCCGTGCTTCATACCTATGACACCTCGAAACTGAGCTTCGGTCATGCCGGTGCCAGTCGATCGATCGTAGACCTGCCGGGCGGTCCGCTCGGGATTGCCTTTGGCGCGGATTACTATCAGCGCAACCAATACGCAGTGGCTCCGCCTGATGTCGCCAATGGACTTACGCCAAATTTCAGCAACAACTTTACGGTCGGCATACAGCAAGTGGCATCCGGTTACTTTGAATTGAACGCGCCCATCGTCAAACAATTGGATATCGATGCGGCCGTTCGATATGACCACTACAATCTTTCGGGCGGCCGCGCCAGCCCCAAGATTGGATTTAAGTTCACACCGATTCCTGAATTCGCGATCAGGGGTACGGCATCACTGGGTTTTCGCGCGCCGGGACCCGCGGAGAACGGGAAATCGGGCCAGACGTTCTTTGCGGGTACTACCGCGGATCCGATTCTGTGTGCGAATCCGGCGAACCCGACGGCGGCCGGGAACTTCGTCGGGCAATGCAGCGTGAGCATACCCGGATTGCAGAGTACGAATCCTGCGCTCAAGCCCGAAACTTCCAAGTCCTTTACGCTCGGGTTCATTTTTGAACCGATTCGAGACATCAGCGCCACGATCGATTTGTATTCCATCGAAATCGATCACCAAATCGTCAGCGGCGGCGAGAGTGTTACGGTGCGAGGCGACAACCTCACTCCAATACCCGAATATCAAGCCAACGGCACCACTGCGCTCGTGGCACCGCCGGTCGCTCCGATCTTGTATACGACGACGTCCTATATCAATGCCAACACCACCAAGACGGATGGCGCTGATTTCGGACTCGAGTATCGACATGGGTTCGGGATCGTTGACTTGCGCTCCAAAGCGACCTGGTCATTCACCCGCAGATACGATCTAACGATTGACGGCGTTACCTATCATCTCGCGGGAACTCATGGTCCATTCTTCTACACCGGCGACACGGGCAATCCGAAATCGCGTGTTCAGTGGGCGAACACGGTGGGTCACGGTCCGTGGGAAGTCACCGGCACCGTCAACTACATCAGCTCCTTCAAAGTCACCGACCCATCGGCCATTGCGTTTACGGGACAGCCGCAGGATACCTGCTTGCAAGCGCTGACCAACGCTGGGGGTGCGGCGTCAATTGACTACCAGGGTGTATTGGCCGCCGGGACCATTCCCAGCGCGACCAGCTGCACGGTCAAACACTTCACGACCTTCGACCTGTACGGACGCTGGGACGTTACCAACAAGCTCAACGTGCATGCCTCGGTTTTGAACGTATTCAACGCCCAAGCGCCGCTCGACTGGGCGACTTATGGCGGCGCGTTGGGTGCCGTGCCTTGGAATCCGTCGCTGCACAGTCAAGGCGCGATTGGTGCGTTCTTCACGTTGGGGGCGACTTACAAATTCTATTAGTATCAGCCCGAGCTACGGGCCAGCTCGAACCATGGGCGGCGCGTGAGAACGCGCCGCTTTTTTCCGACTCCGGCCGACGGCCCAGACCGTTTCTGAATCTCGGCAAAGGCGGCACTTAATCAAATTTTAGTTTCTCATCGCTCCTAACACACTATCCACGCAACCTGATCTTGCGGTCGCGTAACACAACCTCTAGGAGTAGACATGAACAGCTTTACCATTAACGCCGTCGGCAATCTCGCAAAGGAACCGGAGTTCACCATGAAAGGCGATAAGGCCTATGCAAAAATTTGCCTCGTGGGAAACGACTATGCCGGCAAGGATGAGGACGGCAACGCACGCGAAGCCGTGACGAGCGTTTATTTCGCCGCCTTCGAGTCTCTGGGGGAAGCGATTGCGAAAAATGCCCGCATAGGCGATCAACTCATTCTTCAAGCCCAGATGCGATCCAACAACTGGACCGACAAGCACGGCGAGAAACGGTATGACTATTCCTTCGTGATTCAGAGTTTTCGTTTCGGCGCCCCCGGCAAAGCCAAGCGCGAGGAGTTGGCGGCACGGCGCGGGGAGAACGACGTGGAACTGCTGGAGACGGAAATCTGACTTAAGGAACCTGCGCAAACGTCACTTTACCGGAAAAGGAATTCCTTCATGCATCACCTCCTTCCACGTCGCGTCGACTGCATGCGCCTCGCATCCGCCTTCTTGCTGATCATGCTCGTGACATGCGCACCCGAAATGGCCGTGGCGCAAGCATCGCCGTTCATGACCGGCGCGAGTTCGCTGCAAACAAACATTCTCATTCTGCGCTGCTCGGGCAGTGAGAACGGCGGAACGTCGCAATTTGC
>JAQGOD010000091.1 GCA_028293775.1 Gammaproteobacteria bacterium | reverse complement strand
ATCCGCGAGCATGGTGATGACCGCTTCACCCCGGCACGCGTCGGCGAGTTGCTTTACCCCATGCGCGCCCAGATCCAAAAGGGCGCGACTCTTCTCGGGGCTACGATTGAACACCGTGACGTCATGTCCGGCTTTCACAAGATTTGCAGCCATGGCTGCGCCCATCTGACCTAATCCAACAAAGCCAACTTTCATGTCGACATCTCCTCAACAGTGGGTAAAGAGCGCTGCAGCGGCGCCATGAATTCAGGTCCAACCGGATCCGTGATGGTTTCCGCGAGTATGCGGTCGATTTTCCCGAGGCTAGCGGGGTCGAGTGACCAACCCTCCACGCCCCGGATTGCCCGCAGCTGGTCTGGGCGTCGGCCGCCCCAAAGCGCCACGCTGATTCCTTGATCCAGCATCCAACGCACCGCCAGATGGATCACACTGCGGTTGAAGCGGTCGCGTGCCAGCTGATCCAACTGACGCACGGCGGCGAGGTACTGAGCATAGCGGGGCGGCTGGAACTTCGGGTCTACCCGGCGAAGGTCATCCCCCTCGAAGGTCGTGTCGATG
Source organism: Gammaproteobacteria bacterium (assembly GCA_028293775.1). Next base: position 3,404 of record JAQGOD010000091.1, on the reverse strand, counting down.
CGCATCCGCCCGCTCAATAGGCCGCGGCATAGGGCTCCGTAGCCAAGAGTCGCGATATCGTTCGCGCGGCAGTACGGCAGAACGTCGGTCTCGATTGCGCGCTCGAACAAGTTGTACGGCGGCTGCAGCACGTGCAAGGGCGCAATTCGGCGAAATATCTGCATCTGCGCGACTGAGAAGTTGCTGACGCCGATGGCGCGAATCTTTCCCTGCACATACAGGGTCAGCATTGCTGCGGCAGTCTCCTCAATCGGGACGAGCGGGTCCGGCCAGTGAACCTGATAAATGTCGATATAGTCCGTGCGCAGCCGACGCAGCGACTGATCGACCTCCTGCATGATTCGATCGCGCGTCGCGTTTCGATAGACCTTTCCGTCGCGCCACTCGAGGCCAACTTTGGTCGCAATGACCACTTTCGAGCGCAAATTCGCGCTTTGGAGCGCTTTGCCAACCAGTTCCTCGGATGCGCCGAATCCGTAGACTGGGGCCGTATCGATAAGGTTGATGCCTTGATCGACTGCGCTCTGGATCGTTGCGATCGATTCATCATCATTGTTTCCGCCCCACATCCAACCGCCCATCGCCCAGGTTCCGAGTGCCACGCGCGAGACTCGCAGCGCGGTTCCTGGAATATGCGTGGACTCGGTATTGATCGCTTGCGTCGGACTCTGACTCGGTTGAGGCATATATTTCTCCGTTCTCTTGTGAAGCTTTAGTGTGTGCGGGAAGGATTTCATCGCAACCCGCCGCTAGTCGAGGTATCGGTGTTCCCTGCTTTTGGCTCGCAGGTGGTTGCGCCCAAGGTGACGCTCTGCAGAGCGGGGAAGTCCGCGGTCGGAAACGGTTGCCGCCCATCGCCGGCTGGTTTCACGCAGTCATAACTCAAAAGAAATGCCATGACGGCCGCGTAGTCGTCCGGATTGAGGGATCCCGGCGCAGTGAGCGGCATCGTTTGCGTCACGGCTGCGCGCAACTGCGCGGCCGTCAGGTGTGAATGAGCGAAACCTGACCCTGTCAGTGGCGGCGCGGATGTCCCTTGAAGGTTAGTGCCGTGGCAGGACGCGCATGTCTTGGCATAAACCTGGCGGCCTTGCGCGACCTGTTCGTCGGTATAGGGCGCGGAGCCGGTAGAGGGAGTCAAAACTGCTGCAGATTCTGCGCTTGTACTGGCGAGCGCGGCCTGGCCGCTCGCGTCATTGGCGATCGTCGCAGGCGCATCCAACCGATACGCAATGGTCCGGCTGCCGTGTGCGGCAGGAAGGTTGGGAGTCTGCTGAGCGCCGGCTTCGCCCACCACCACCGCCAGATACTCGGTGCCGTTCAGGCTGTAGGCGGAGATAGGCGCAACCACGGCTGAGCCGGTGGAATCCTTCCAATACGGCTGACCCGATGCGGCATCGAACGCGTAGATGTTGCCGCCGACATCGCTGGTGAAGGCGAGGCCGCTGGCGGTGATGAGAACGCCGCCCTCAGCCGGGTAAGGCAGCGGTTGGCGCCACCGCACTTTCCCGGTGCTGACATCGACGGATGTAAGTACGCCCGTTCCGTCCTGACGCTTGGGAAGCGGCCCGCCGGTGTAAATTTGCCCTGGAATGTATTGCGGGTCGTCGGTAACGATTTTCCAAATCGCACACTCTTGCGTGCTCGCCACCAAGAATGAATTGCTGTTGGGGTCGTAGGCCCCGCCGTTCCATTCGATGCCGCCGCCGTGATTGGGGCACGCTTTCGTCCCCGCAATGCTCGGTGCAGTTTCCTGCCCAGTCTGATCGTCGAGCGCTAGGCGATGCACCACGGTGCCGCGTTTTCGGTCGAGAATGATGAAATTTCCCGCCTTGTCGCCAATGGCGACCAGCGGCCGAATCCGCCCATTTACTTTGCCTTCCAGCAGCACTGGGATCATGGCCGGATCGTCGTCATGCGAATCGTTCTTCGTGATTTGGTAGTACCACTTGATCTTGGGCGCAGAGCCCGAGATGTCCAAAGCCACGAGCGAGTCGGTATAAAGATTCCTGCCCTTTCTATGTTTCAAGACCATGTCGGGTCCGGGATTGCCTGGCGCCACGAACAAAGTGTCGGTGCTTTGATCAACCGCTATACCGCTCCACACCGCACCGCCGCCATGTTTCCAGGAGTTTCCGGGCCATGTTTCGTGCCCTGGTTGCCCGGGACCTGGAATCGTCTGCCAATCCCACAGACGCTTGCCGTCCTTGGTGCTGAATGCGCTGACCACCCCGATCGTGCCGTTGTCGCCGCCGCCGGTCCCGAGAATGACGGCATCCTTGTACACATAAGCCGCCATCGAATAAAAGCTGTTGGAGGTATCGCGACAGCCTTGTACGTTCCAGATTTGCCTGCCGGTGGCTGCGTCGAGTGCGATCACGCGGCAGTCCTGGGTTGCAATGAATATTTTGCCGTCGGCCATTCCGACGCCTCGATTCACGGCATACAGCAGCACGTATTTCGGGTTGTACGGCGTTTGCCAACGCAGCTTGCCGTTGCTCGCATCCAGGGCGAGAACGCCTTCGTGCGCCGTCGAAACGTACATCGTGCCGTTCCATATAATGGGTGAGGCTTCTTGCTGCCCGTCGTCTGCAATATCGGTGCGCCAGGCCTGGCGCAACGTGGCGACATTGGCCGCGTTGATTTGCTTCAGCGCGGTAAAGCGATTTCCGGCGTAGGTCTTGGCGGGCAGAATCCAGTTCGCATCGTCTTGTCCGGCGCGAAGCAGCGTATCGGTGCTAGGGGTTTCGGGTGCGTTTGCGGCACGGGCTGCGATCGGCACCATGGCCGCGAGGGCAACCATGATTGCAAGAGACTTGATAGTCCGCCTCCAAGCGCTGCGTCGCCCTGTTCGCGGACTGCTCGTCGTCGATTTCACCACGCCGCTCCTTCTGTCGGGTTCCGGCAACGCCGCTGTCGCCGAGTCGAAGTCAAGGTTGGTGAAGGACGGTTACGCGCTCATTGCGGGCTGCTGCGCGCGAATTTCAGCTGAAATACGATCGAAAGATCCTCAACGCGATTGCTTTTTTCCGGCGTCACTGAGCGGGCCGCAATACGCGTGCGAGCGACTCGGCAAGGTCGCGGCTATGCAGGGGCTTGCGCAATACGGCGTTGACACCGATTTCGGCAGCGCGGTTTGCGAGCTGAGAGCCGCCGTAGCCGCTCATTACAATAATTGGAACGGTCGGGCGAATCCGCCGAATCTCGCGCGCGAGTTCTGTGCCCGGCAGATCAGGCATCGATTCATCTGTGAGAATGACATCGAATCGGTGCGGCGCGGCCTCGAAGGCTTCTAGCGCCGCGCTGCTCGAAGCGAAGCCCACCGGTTCGTAGCCAAGCCCGGCGGTTATTTCCTCGGCGAGCGCGACCAGCGCGCGCTCGTCATCCACAATCATCACGGTTTC
>JAQGOD010000061.1 GCA_028293775.1 Gammaproteobacteria bacterium | reverse complement strand
TCGCTTCTCCGTATTGTCGTTCAGTTTGGATTCAGGTTGACGATCTACACTCCATGCCAAGCAGGTAGCCGCTGCGCACAACATGCCGAGATCTATTCGTCGGGTTCACGGCAAAATATTGAACTCGGGGCATCAAATGATTTTATTTTTCAACCCACTAGCGAAGATCCCCATGAAAACTCTGCATTCCTTGATGACTGTTTCGCTCGCCTTGTCCTGGCCGGCCGCCATGGCGGCCGATCAAGGGTTGCCGTTGGTCCCCGCGGCATCGATCGAAATTCCGCAGTCGAGCGGAAAATTCGATTTCCTGCGCATCGATTCGAAACGCCACCGATTGCTCGCGGCGCATGAGAATGACGGTACCGACGATTACCTAGACCTGCAGAAGAACAGCGTGTTGGCCCGGCTGAAAGTCGGCGGGGCCGTCGATAATGCGGTGGATACGGATTCGAAGTTCTATTATGTCAGCGTGCAGGAGGCCAAGCGCGTGGCTGTGGTCGATGCCGAAAGCTTGAAGGAAGTGAAGTCCATCAAGACACCCGGTCCCACCGATGCGATCATTTTCGAGCCGAAAAATCACTTGGTCTACGTCACCCACGACGACGGCGCGGATGTGTGGGTGATCGATCCGGCCGCCGCCAAAATTGTCGCGACCATTGCCATACCCGGCGCACCGGAATTCATGGTCTACGACGAAAAGGCGGACCGGATCTACTTGAACATCAAAAACAAGGACGTGGTAGCGGTGATCGATCCGTCGAGCAACAAGGTCATCGCCCAGTGGGCCACTGCGCCGGCTACGCAGCCCCATGGCCTGGCATTCGATGCCGACAATCATCGGATTTTCTCCGCGGGCGGCAACGGCAAACTTGTCGTGATCGATACCAAGACCGGCTCGGCAACCGGCACCGTGGACATCGTTCCCAAAGTGGACCAGATTGCATTCGATTCCGTTGGAGGCTTGGTCTATTGTGCGGGTGCCGACAAGATGTCGGTGGTGCGCACCACCGGCGGAAAAGTTGTTGCTTTGGGGGATCTGGTCACGGCCGCGACGGCAAAGAACGTGGCCGTCGATCCCACCACACGTGCGGTGTGGACCACCTATACGGACGGCAAGAGTTCGTTCGCAAAGTCATGGATGCCGCAATAGCCATGAATTAGGACGGGGCAGAGCGGGGTGTCGCCGCCCCTTCACTCGCTATAGAATCGGGCGCTATAAAATTGGGTTGGCGGGGTGGGCGGGTACGCCTGGGGGCATACGAAAATACTCGTAGTCGAAGACCAACACCGAATCGGCATGTTTCTGAAGCAAGGCTTGCTGGAACGTGCCTATGCGGTGACCTGGGTTCGTTCCTGTCGCCAGGCCAGCGACGCCCTGTGCGAGTCAAACCACGACGCGATCATCCTCGATTTGGGCCTGCCGGACGGCGACGGTCTCGAGTTGCTGCGGAAATGGCGCAAATCGGGGTTCAATGAACCGGTCCTCATCCTGAGTGCTCGCGACGCTCTTCAGGACCGCATACAAGGATTGGACCTGGGGGCCGATGACTATCTCTCGAAGCCGTTTAGCATGGAAGAACTGCTCGCGCGCTTGCGTTCATTGCTGCGACGGCAGTGCGCCGTCAAGGAGGCCGTGCTCGAACACCGCGGTATCAAGCTCGACCTGGTCGGTCGCACCGTGCACTTGGCGGGCGAGCCCGTGGATTTGACCAGCCGCGAGTTTTCGCTGCTCGAGATTTTCATGCAAAACGTGGGCCGGATCCTCCCGCGCAAACTGATTTGCGAAAAATGCTGGTCGTCGCATTACGATAACGAAGCGAATCTATTGGACGTCTACATGAGCCGACTGCGGACGAAATTCGAGTCCGTACCCGGTCCGCCGTTGTTCAAAACTTTGCGCGGCATCGGCTACCAGTTGCTGTGAGATCCATCGGCGCGCGGCTTGCGCTGTGGTACGCCGGGGCGGCTACCTTGACTTTGGCATCTCTGTTCATTGCCGGTTACTACCTTCTACAGATCCACTTGGTGAATGGTCTCGATCTTCTGAATCAGGCCCAATTCGCGCAAATCAGAGCGCACCTGGGCGACGACTATGCGGCGTTGAACGCTCGGGTCATCGATACGCGGATACGCGAGACTACCAATTACTCCTCGGTGCTTTTTTTCATCACGATTGATGATCCCCACGGCCCCGTGCGGCCGATGTTCTATTCCACGAATCTGCGCGGGCAGGCCATTCCCGACGTGCCGGGACAGCGGATGTTCAACGCGCAGATGTCCGGCATCGGTGAACTTCGCGTCGGCGAATTCATTCTGGGCCCTTTCGACGTCACTATCGCGACTCCCTTGAGCAGCGTCCGTGAAGCGATGCGTGATTACACTGAAATATGTGTCTGGTTGCTCACAGTGATGGTCGCAATTAGCTTTGCCATCGGCTTGGGCCTAAGCCGGCTGGCGCTGCACCCGGTGCGTCTTATTCGCGAGACGGCCAACCACATCAGCTCCGACAACCTGAGCGAGCGGATCGCGGTGGGGGCGGTCCGCGACGAGATATCCGAACTCGCACAACTTTTGAATCAAATGTTCGACCGGCTGGAATCGGCGTTCGACCAGATTCGCCGTTTCACCGCGGAAGCCTCGCATGAATTGAAAACGCCGCTGTCATTGATTCGGCTGCAGGCCGAAAAGCTCCTGATGAGCGGCAAACTTGATGTCGCGAACGAGGAATCCGTGCACGTACAGCTCGAGGAGATCTCGAGGCTCAGCCAAATCATCGACGAGTTGCTGTTCCTGTCGCGGGCCGAAGCGCACGACATCGATTTGCACCTGGCGGAGCACGATCCGGAGGCTCTCTTGGCGAGTTTTAGTCAAGACGCGCGAGTTCTGTCGGAGCACCGGGGTACGCAATTCGTCCTGGTGCATGAAGGGGCGGGCACGGTATCGGTCGAACCGCGCTGGTTGCGCCGCGTACTCTTGAATCTTCTCGCGAATGCGCTGAATGCGTCCCCGCCCGGCGGTACCGTGAGGCTGGACTCGGGGGTGGGTGACGGGGTCTGGCGCGTCTCGCTGGACGACGAGGGCCCCGGGGTGGCCGCAGAATTTCGCGAACGAATTTTCGATCGCTTCTTCCGCCTGACACCAGCTGCCGACGGCGCAGACAACGGCAGCGGCTTGGGACTGGCGATCTGCCGGAGCATCATTTCACTTCACGGCGGCCAGATTTGGGCCGACTCCGCACCAAATTCGACCGGGTTGCGGGTCACATTTACGATACCCGCTCCGGATCGCACGCCCCGGCCATAGCCTGTTTACAAAATTGTACAGACCGGATTCGCCCCGCCATGTTAGCGTTTGCTCCAACCTGCCAATGAAACTTCTTTTGATCGAAGATGACACCGAGCTTGCGAATTCGCTGGTCGAGCGATTTCACGAGCAGGACTATGTCACCGAACACGTATCCAATGGAGACGAAGGGCTCGCCGAGGCTCTGCGGGGTGATTTCGGCGCAATCATCGTCGACCGCATGGTGCCTGGTTTGGATGGCTTGGCGCTGGTCAAGGCTCTGCGGCGCGAAAAATCCACGCCGGTGATCTTTTTGACGACCATGGGGGGAATCGATGACCGTGTGCAAGGTCTCGAGGCGGGTGGCGATGACTATCTTGTCAAGCCCTTCGCGTTTGCCGAATTGTTGGCGCGTGTTCGAGTGATGACTCGGCGCGTGGCAGAATCGTCCTCCAAATTGTCCGCAGGATCCATAGAGATGGACCTCGTGCATCGTACGGTCATACGAGAAGGACAGTTGATCAGCCTGTTGCCCCAGGAGTTTCGTTTGTTGGAATACATGATGCGAAACGTCAATCGGGTCGTCACACGTAAAATGCTGCTGGAGAAAGTCTGGGATATCCATTTTGATCCGCACACGAGTGTCGTTGAAAGTCACGTGAGTCGCTTGAGAGCAAGGCTCAACAGCGGTTTCGCGATCGATGCCATTCAAACCGTGCGCAGTATCGGATACCGATTGCTTGCGCCCAACTAGAATACTCAAATCGGACGTTTTCCGTTTCGCAGCGCTGTTTGCGTTTCTGTTCCTCGCATTCACCGGGATTTTACTGGCTACGGTGCTGTGGATCGTCCAAGGGACGCAGCGAGCTGCGCTGATGAGCGCGAACGATGCCGATATTGCCACGGTCGCGAACGGCTTTCTGGATGAGGGGGTCCCCGAGGCTGTCGAGGTCGTGAAGCAAAGGCTAGGGCCCCCGAATTTGGCCCGGCCATTGCACCAAGACGTCTATATGGCCATCGAAAATGAGCAGGGACAGCAGCTCGCCGGCAATCTGCCGCAGCTTCCCCGGACCCTAGGCATTTTTACGACCCGCGTTGGGCATTCCGTCATTCTCGGACGCGGAGCCGAAGTGACCAAAGGCGTCTACCTCTTTGTCGGCCGTGACACGGCGCAGTTGACCGCCACGCGGGAGCGAATTCTGCGCACTTTCTTTTGGGTGGTGCTTGGTGCGATTGCGATTGCGGTCGCCGGCGGCCTGGTCCTGGGAGTGCGTTTCATGCGACGGATCGATGCCATTGCCGCGACATGCAAGGGCATCATAGCCGGTAGGTTGGACGAGAGAATTCCGCTCATGGGTCGCGAGGACGAGTGGGACCGTCTCGCCGGGGCGATCAACGAAATGCTGAATCGAATTTCGGCGCTGTTGGACAACCTGCGGCAGGTATCGAGCGATGTAGCGCACGATCTTCGTACACCCTTGACGCGGATGCGAAACCGCCTCGAAGAAGCTCGCACCAAATCCTCGAGCATTTCGGAATATTCGGCGGCGGTCGACACTGCAATCGACGATACGGATCAGCTCCTCGCAATGTTCTCCGCCTTGTTGAGAATTTCACAGGTTGAGGCGGGTACGCGGCTCAGCTCGTTCTCTTGGGTGTCGTTGACGGACATCTTGGAGAATATTTACCAGATGTATCTGCCCGTTGCGGAGGATTACCAGCACTCGCTCATTTCAGATTGCCAAAAGGGCATCGACATTCGCGGCGACGCTGAACTGTTGACGCAAATGTTCAGCAATCTCGTCGAGAACGCCATTCGGCACACGCCGGAACACACTCGCATTCGGATCGTTCTCAAGTCCGAAGGCAAACTGGTTACGGCTTCGGTCATCGATGGTGGGCCGGGGATCGACCCGAGCGAGCATGAAAAAGTATTGAGGCGCTTCTACAGGGTTTCGAGCAGTCGTTCTGCCGCAGGCCACGGATTGGGCCTCGCGCTGGTTGCTGCGATCGCTCAACTCCATCACGCGAAGCTCGCACTTTCAAGCGCGAATCCTGGTCTGCGAGTCGATACCTCATTCCCAAACGGCCGGGACGAGTGAGCGTCGGCACAGCGAACCGCCACGCGGTTTTTTGGCGCGGTTCCCCTGGGCGGGCGCCTGCACGCGTTTCATTTGAAATTCCCGCCCCTCTTCCTGTAGCGCGTCTTTAACCGGTGGGCAGCAGAATGTAAACGTACCTGATCGGCAATGAAATGATCGATGGAGATCGAATATGAGCACATCCCGAATAATCGCTGTTTTTCTATCAATTCTACTGACGTTGGGCGAAGTGGCGTTTTTCGCAGCCTCCACGCCCCCTATAAATTAGCTGGGGCGATGATACGGAGGAGGGCCCCATGTCCACGATCCAAATGCGTATTACCAGTACAGCTGCGGTCATCCTCGGTATCTCGCTTGCGCTGTTCGCCGGCGGTCCCGCCAGGGCCGGCGATACGGTGCCGATCCGTCTTTATAATGACGGCTCTGACCCCATCGTGGTGACCGTCTATGACTTGAATGCCGAGTTTCCGAGGCCGGCCGTTACCAGTCAGAGAATCGACGGATTTGCATGGATCCCGCTGACTGTCCTGGCGGGTGCTGACGGTAGTGCGCACATCGTGTGGAGCGCGAGAAGCGGTGACGAGAGCTTCAAGCGGTGCGGGCAGCGAGAGATGGAGGAGCTCGGCGACGAGGAGACCGTGCATCTGTTTACGGATTCCGATTGCGCAAGGACAGCGCGCGATTGACGGAAAGAGGGCAGCGTTGCTGCCTGGGGGCAGGTTCCCCTGTTCGACTCTAGGAATTCACGTTTAATATTGCGTTAAACGAAGTGTGTTCCTCTTGAGGCAGGCTAAAAAGAAGCATGCAGGGTTGTGCGAGGGAAAATGCGGCTATTGGTCATCGAAGACGAAGAACGAATCGTCGAGTTGCTGCGCTCAGCTTTCGAACGCGCAGGCTTTGTGGTCGATTCCGTCGGCAGCACCGTTGAGGCCGATCAAGCGCTGTCTTCAGTCGCCTACGATGCCGCGATTCTCGATCTGGGGTTACCCGATGGCGATGGCTTGCGGGTGCTCGCGAATATTCGTAGTTCGGGCAATCGAGTGCCGGTACTCATACTCACTGCGCGCGATACGGTTGAAGAGCGGGTGGGTGGTCTGGATTCAGGCGCCGATGATTACCTCGTGAAGCCATTCGCAGTGACTGAATTGATCTCCCGCATTAAGGCGCTGCTGCGAAGGCCGGGACATGCCCTAGGCATTACTTTGCAAGCCGGCAATCTGGCGTTTGACACGATTGGCAGGGATGTCCGGGTCGGTACCATCCCCTTCAGCGTGTCGCGGCACGAACTTGCCATTCTGGAACACTTGATGCGTCGCATGGGGCGGGTGGTACCCCGTTCGGTGTTGGAAGAGAAGCTCTACGGCATGG
>JAQGOD010000038.1 GCA_028293775.1 Gammaproteobacteria bacterium | reverse complement strand
ACAATCGGCGGCGCTTCAACGAACATGTCGGCACCACCGAGATCATTCGCACGTATGGACCCGATTACAAGCTGATTCTCGTCGGCGATGCCACCATGAGCCCCTATGAGATCACCCACGCCGGGGGCAGCGTCGAGCATTGGAATTCAGAACCCGGCAGCCTGTGGCTCGAGCGGCTCATGAAGCAGTATCCGAAATTCGCCTGGATCAATCCGCAGCCGCAATCGCGCTGGCGCCAGACCGCCTCGATCGAAATGACGCGTGAGATGCTGGAAGGGCGCATGTATCCGTTGACGCTGGCCGGGCTCGACGACCTGATCGACGCGCTGACGTGAGTCACGAGCCGGGACACTTGGGTTTGGTATTGACCGGGGGCGGCGCGAGGTCGGCTTACCAAGTCGGCGTGCTCAAGGGCATCACCACGCTTTTGCGGCGCGGCTCCGCGTGCCCATTTCCCATCATCACCGGCACCTCGGCGGGCGCGGTCAGTGCTATCGCTTTGGCCTCGGACGCCGCGCACTTCCGCCGTTCGGTGTACGCCATCGAACGGGTGTGGCGGGACTTCAGGGTGCATCATGTCTTCAAGGCGGACGCGGCGAGCATGCTGAAGTCCGGCTTGCACTGGACCCTGGCCTTCATGACCGGCGGCTGGCTGGTGCAGCCGCCGCATTCGCTGTTCGACAACTCGCCGCTGTGGGCACTGCTGCAAAAGCATTTGCACTTCGACGGTATTCCACGCAGCTTGTACAAGACCCACTTGCACGCCCTCGGCATCTGCGCCACGTGCTATGACGACGCCGATTCGGTTACTTTCTTCGCGGCCGACGCCGCAGCTGAACCCTGGGCCCGGGTGTTTCGCAAGGGAGTGCGGGCGACCTTGACGCTGGACCACTTGATGGCAAGCCTGGCGATTCCCTTCCTGTTCCGTCCCGTGCTGTTGAACGGCGCCTACTACGGCGACGGCGCCATGCGTCAAACATCGCCTTTGAGTCCCGCGATCCTTCTCGGCGCCAGGCGCCTGCTGATCGTCGGGGTGAATGATCCTGCGCCCACGGGCGCGTCGCCGCCGCGGCCGGCGGTCGAGCCCACTTTCAGTCAAATGTTCGGCTTCATGCTCGACTCGCTGTTCATGGATACCCTGAATGCCAATTTGGAGCGCATCAATCGCTACAACGAGAGCGCCTCGATGCAGCCGATCGAGACGCTGGTGATCACGCCGACGCGCGATGTCAACGAGATCGCGCGCCGGCACGTCGCAGAACTGCCGCGCGCGCTGCGCACGCTGCTGCACGCCCTGGGAGCGCACAATGCGCCCAATTCGCTGCTCTTGAGCTACCTGCTGTTCGAGCGCGGCTTCACGCGCGAACTGATCGAGCTGGGATATCAGGATGCCAAGGCGCGCGCTGAGGAAATCCGTGACTTCCTGCGGGTTGCGCAGGCTAGGCCCTACCGGGCCCCAGCCTAAGGGAGTCGTGGCGGGTAAGCACGTGGGGACGGGTTTTGCGGAAATGCTGAGCGAGCTGCTCGGCGATGTACACTGAGCGATGCTGGCCGCCGGTGCAGCCGATGGCGATGGTCAGGTAGCTGCGATTGGCCTGCGAGAATTCCCCGACGCGCTTTTCCAGGAATGCGGTCAGATCCGCGATCATGGCGCGCACGGAATCGAACCCGCCGAGATACTCGATCACCGCCGCATCGCAGCCAGTCAATTTTCGCAACGACTGCTCCCAATACGGGTTGGGCAAGCTGCGCACATCGAATACGAAGTCGGCGTCTCCCGGGATGCCGTGCTTGTAGCCGAAGGATTCGAACATCAAGGAGAGCCGTCCCTCGCGGCGGCTGTCGATGCGCTCGCGAATGAGTTCGCGCAGCGCATGCACGCCCATATTCGAGGTGTCGATGACCCAGTCCGCCGCCGTGATGATGGGCTCGAGCAGCTTGCGCTCCGAGGCGATGGCCTCGCGCAAGCTCACATCGCCCTTGACCAAGGGGTGCTTGCGGCGGGTTTCCGCGTAGCGCTTGAGCAGCACTTCCTCGGCGGCATGCAGGTACAGCACTTCGCAATCGATGCCGCTGCGCCGGAGCTCGCTCACCAAGGCTGGAATGGTTTCGATCTCGTTGGCTCGATTGCGAGCGTCCAAGCCCACGGCGGTTCGCGGATAGGTGTCATCCATGCCGCGAACCGTGTGGGAGATGAACGGCTTGAGCAATGCGGCGGGGATATTGTCGACGCAATAGAAGTCGATGTCCTCCAGCATGTGCAGAGCAACGCTCTTGCCGGACCCCGACAGTCCGCTCACGATGATCAGCCGCATCGACATGGGATTACTCGGACAGGCTCCCTAGCGCGCCTTGAGTACATCCTCGGCGTGGTGGTCGGAAATCTTCTCCTTATGCTTCTTCACGCAGCGGTCGAGCTTGTCGGCAAGGGCATCGATGGAGGCATACATATTGTCTTCGGTGGCATCGGCGTAAATCTTGTTTCCTCGCACCATCAGCGTGGCTTCCGCCTTATGGCTCATTTTCTCGACCGTAAGGACGCAGTGGACGTCGATCAGCTGTTCGAAGTGCCGCGAAATCCTTTCGAATTTCTTCAGAACGTAGCCGCGCAACGCGGGGGTGACTTCCACATGATGGCCGCTGAGATCTAATTGCATGTTTCCTCCTTTCACTTTAGGACGCGCGGGCAGCCGCTCGCTTCCGTTCGTTGGACGGTGCGATCTGCATGCCCTCGCGATACTTGGCAACCGTGCGCCGAGCCACGGGTATGCCCTCTTGCGAGAGAATTTCCGCGAGCTTGGCATCGCTCAACGGATTGTCTGGATTCTCCTGCGATATCAATTTTCTGATCTTGGCGCGGATGGCGGTGGATGACATTTCAGTGCCGTCCGCGGCCGCGACGTGGCTGGAAAAGAAATAACGAAATTCGAACACACCGCGCGGCGTATGCATGTACTTGGCCGTGGTGACGCGAGAAATCGTCGATTCGTGCATCTCCACCGCTTCCGCCACATCCTTGAGGATCAGCGGCTCCATCGCCTCCTCGCCGATCTCGAAGAAGCTGGTCT
>JAQGOD010000015.1 GCA_028293775.1 Gammaproteobacteria bacterium | reverse complement strand
GTCTGAGTTGAAACAGCGCGGCAAAATATCGGTGAGAGAAAGCGAACCGACGGCGTTTGCAATGCTGATGTGATAATAATCGACAGATACCTGAAATTTGTGCATGAGCGCGCTGTCGAAATGCGGGCTCCAGACGGTGCCGACGGAATAGGTATTCGCGGTCTCTGGTGTGAGGCTCGGGTTGCCGCCGGAAGTGCCATGCACGGAGTCGACCCCGTAGGTGTAGGTCGGGTATAGCGCTGCTGGAATTCCCTGAGCCTGGCAGAGCGCTGCGACTTGAGCGGCGTTGGCGCCGGTGCGAAACACGCTGCCCGTCGCGCAAGGATCACCCGCGCTGGGACCCGCGCCGATGTTCAAATTTCCCGTGACGGTGGGCGCGAAGAGTTCGCCCACGCTCGGAGCCCGGATCGCCTTGGCATAACCGCCGCGCACCGCGACGCTCGATATCGGCTTCCAGTTCAGATCGGCTTTCCAGGTGGTGACGCCGCCAAAGAGGTCATACTGGGAGCGTCGAGCGCCCAAGTCGAGCGACAATTCCTGGATGAAGGGCAGGTCCTTGAGAACGGGAACGAGTAACTCGGCGAACCCCTCGCGCACATTCTGGGTTCCACCTGTCGGAATGGTGGTGTCGTACGAAAAGCTGTCATTGATGATAAGACCATGATCAGGACGGTAGTCGAAGCTGGTGCCGCGGTAGTCCGCACCCAGCGCGAAGCGGAGCTCACCCGCCGGCAGCGTCAATATCTTTCCCTGAACGGTGCCTTCGAAGTTCTTCAGAGTCATCGTATTGACGTTGTTATTCTCACGGGTAGCGTACTCCTTGCATCCCGCGCTTAAGGGGTTCGAACCGAACGGGTTCCAAGCGAAGCCTACGCAACTCCCCGCGGCGCCTTGATAGTTCGCGGTACCGTCGAGAATCGAGGCGAAAGCCGCCTTGCTGGAGTCGTTCTCCTGCAAGTTGTTGAAGAGCGTGCGGCCATAGGAACCATAGACGTCCCAGGTCCAATCAAGCCAGGGAATGTCTCCCTTTAAGCCTGCTACCGCTTGCCAGACGTCGTACTTGAAGGTCTGTATCCGATCGCCGCTGGCCGATAAGAGCTTGGTCAAAACGAGCGGCTGCGTCAGCGCGTTTGGGTTGCCCGGAACTGCAGTTCGTGACGCCAGAATGCTCTGCAACGCGGCGTTGTTGACGACAAACGGATTGTTCAAGGGAATCAAGAGTTCCTTGCCGGGACCGGTCGACCCTCCTGCCGTCTCGTCGCGCGCCGTGGACTCCATGAAGTTGAATTGGGTGTAGGCGGACACGCTATCGGCCACCTTATAGGTGCTTTCCGCGAACAGGTTGTACTTGGTGAGCGGCACTTGAATGGCGAAAAAATTGCCCAAGCCGACCTGGACTTGTTGGCAATTCTTGCTGATGTTGACGCCCTTCTGTCCCAGGCCCTTGTAATTTTGCACGCACTTGGGTGCCGCGAGATCGGTAATGATCGTGCCGTCGGTGTTTACGCCCAATGATCCGTTATACAGACCCGTTCCGGCGATGGGCGTGGTACCGGGGTAGCCGGCAAGCACGCCGTTCACCGCGCCGATCGTCGGCGCGGATCCGAAAGTGCCCGCGGGCATAATGCCCTCGGGAGGACGCGCGAGCTCGCGAATGTTCGCGAAGAACGGGCGGTCAGCGCCGTGAACAACGCCGCGTTCGGAATACTCGAACGCCACGACCGAATGGCCGCGTCCATCGGCGAAGTTTCCGCCGAGCAAGGCACTGACATGTTCCGTGGCGCCGTCGCCGTGAGTCGTTTCGCCATGCGTCACATTCAGCTCGGCGCCGCTGAAGTTGTTGCGCAGCTTGAAGTTCAAGACTCCCGCAATGGCATCCGAGCCGTAGGTCGAGGAAGCACCACCCGTGATGACCTCCACATTTTCGATCATCGACATCGGAATGGTGTTGAGATCAATCGACCCGTTCGGATTCGACGACATGGGGCGCCGGCCATCTATGAGGACCAGCGCTCGATTGGGACCCAGACCGCGCAGGTCGCCGTAAGACTGGCCGCCCGCAAACCCCGTTGCCCCCTGCACGTCTCCCACTTCGCTCATGCCTTGGGCAGCGGCAAATTGCGGCATCTCGCCGATGGCGCGATCGAGTGTGGGCTGGCCCGCGGCTTCTATCGTCGACTGATCGATTGTCACTATAGGGCTGTCGGACTGGTAGTCGCGCCGGGATATTCTCGATCCAGTCACGACAATTGATTCCAGAACCTCGCTCTTATCCCGCGAGTCGTCGGATACAGCGGGTGGGTCTGCGGGCGCCGCAGAAACCGTCAATGCCATGGCGACGCTCAGCAGAGCCGTCGCGATCATGATCGCCGGCTTCAGAGAAAGCCCCCGGGAAACGTGCATGGTTTCGCCATCAAGGCGTTGAATATTCATTGTGCTCCCCATCCTGGTTATTAGACGTCCGACGCTCAAGGCCAAGCCTGGCATCAGTGGAGCCATCTTGAGCGCCGGCAGCTTTCAGGAAGCTGTCAGGGCGGGCGAAATCTTCGAAATAGCGGCGGGGACGTCATTGAAAACGCAGAAAAGCCCCTAGTCTCTCGGTG
Source organism: Gammaproteobacteria bacterium (assembly GCA_028293775.1). The sequence continues at coordinate 5,255 of JAQGOD010000015.1, read as the reverse complement.
GCAGGCAGCTCCGCCGCGCTAAACCCATGCGACGCGGACGCGCAAGCCCCGGCCATTGAGTCCCCTACTAATGCTGATCTCGGCGTTCAGGGTCGCCGACAAAGTTCGCACGATGGCCAGCCCCAATCCACTTCCCACTCGACTCTGGTCACGGTTCAGGCGATAGAACCGCGTGAATACCTTGTCTCTCTCTGCATCAGGGATACCTGGGCCATCATCTTCGACGTCGACGATGTGTCTGCCCCCATCATCGAAGAGTTTGATGACGACGCTGCCACCCGGTTCGTTGTAGCGAATCGCATTGTCGATGAGGTTTGCGAAGATCTCGTGGATCATGATGGGATTGGCGTGCGTGGGGAACGGTCGCGGTTCTGCCTCAAAATGCAGTTCGATTCCGGCCTCGAGCCCTTGCGGCACATGATTCACGGCGATCTCTTGAAGGACCTCACGAAGATCGATTGTCTCCGATTCCTGGACGAGCGCTTGGCCGCCGTCCGCTCGCGCGAGCTTCAGCAGCTGAATCAGCAGGCGCTGCAGTCGATCAGCCGCTTCTTGAATATCCTTGAATGAAGAATAGGCCGGGTTGTTCGGCGGAATCTGGCTACCCAGAACGGCAATGTGCGTACGAAGGATGGTCAGCGGGGTACGCATTTGATGCGAAGCATCCGCCGTGAACCGGCCGATGGCCTGTTGGAGTCGCTCGGCCTCGAGCGCGCTGGTGCGCAAGGTCTCGAGCGCTTGGGCCATGCTGCCGAGTTCATCAGGGCTTTCGGTCGACGGGACCGCTTCATCGAAATCCCGGCGGCTCAGACGCGCGATCGCTGCGGTTAGTATCTTCATCGGTCGCGCTAGGCGGCGCTGCACATGGACGACGGCAAACGCACCAAACGCGATGACTGAAGTGAGGTCGATTCCGGCGATGAGCAATATGCGAAATGATGAAGCGCGAATGGCTTCGGCATGTTGGTTCGCCTCGTCCTGGGCCTGTTGCGCAATCGCGAGAATCGACTCGAAGGGACGATCACAAAGGCTCGTCCATTCGGCACTGGCCACCGCCGGCTTGCCGGAGCGGTCGAATCGCTTGACCACAGCGTCAACTTGGGTTTGTGCTTCTTGTGTATTCCTGCGCGCGAGATCGACAAGCTCGCGCACCGCAGGTGAAACACCGGGCCGCAGCAATAAATCGTCGAGTGTTTGCCATGCGAAGGTGTATACCGCTCGATTTCCGAGCCAGCTGTCGAGTTGCGCGGCATCCAGCGGCTGGCTGGTCTCCACGTTCGAACGCAACATCGAACACTGCAGGCCGTAGCGATCGCGAATGGTCCAAGCCGTGCGGCGGATCTGCACCATTTCCGCGATTTTTGGATCTCCGATCCGCACCATATTTCCTACGTGCACGGAGGCGATGCTTATGGTGTCAAGCGTCCGATGAATTGAGTCGCGCCAATCATCGATGGTATGCAAATTGCGCTCGGCGCGGACACGGGAAGCTTGAATATCCACAATGGATTGCAGCCCTTTTACTTTTTCCCAGGCCTGGCCAATGGCCATGGCCAGTTCCACATGGTTGGGAATGTCGGTGGACTGCAGAGCTTGGAGCGCGATCGCCACGGCCCTCGAAGCGTCCTCGTAGGTTGCGTCGATCACCGGCCGCGGATCGTCCTGCGCAATCAGCGCGGTGCTGTCCTTGGGGACTTGGGCCCGAACGGCGACCAAGGCATCGAACAGCGTCTTGTCGGTGCTGGTGAGCCGAGCGATACGGCCGGCCAGCGCATAGTTGGTCCAAGCCTCGACGGCGAGAATCAGTGCGGCGACGAATAGACCGACCATCAAGATGCCTAATGATGCGATCAGGAACTTGGTGATCGACGACTTAAACATCTCTCGCGATCAGGAGGCCTTCAGCATATATCCAAGTCCACGCATAGTGCAGATCGCCGGTCCGTCGGGCTCGAGCTTCCTGCGCAGTCGCGCGATATGCACCTCAAGGGCATTGGGAGCCACCGCATCCTCATAGCTGAAGACTTCGGCGATCAGCCTCTCTTTCGAGACGACCTCACCCGCCTTGGCGATCAATCGATCGAGCACCGCCCATTCGCGGCGCCGCAACTGCAAGGGTCGGTCACCAACCGAGGCGGTTGCGTGAGTCCGATCGATCGTCAGATTGCCGATGATCACGGTCGGACTGGGGTCACCATGGTCGCGCCGCAAAAGCGCCCGGACGCGCGCACCAAGTTCACTGGCGTTGAAGGGTTTCAACAAGTAATCGTCCGCTCCGAGATCGAGTCCCTTCACGCGATCAGATATTTGATCGCGGGCGGTCAAAACCAAAATGGGAGTCTTGCAGCCGTGCGCCCGCAACTTCTTGATCACTTCAAAACCCGATATTCCCGGCAATCCGATGTCCAGGATGACCAAACTGCAAGGTTCCGATTCGATCAGGAAAAGCGCAGTCTCGCCGTCCTTGGCACAGTCAGCCGCGTGACCAGCCCCTTTGAGAAGAGCAATGATTCCGCGCGAGAGTGCGGGATCGTCCTCGACCAGCAGGATTCGAGCCATGAATTTCTCCCTATATCCTTTGTCGCGCGAGTCCGGGCGATGCACGACACGCAGCAGATCCCTGGTGACCAAATAGTAGCGGTCTTTCCCCAACCATACCATTTGCTGCGGGTTACTGTCACAGGCGCTTGATTTTACAAAATGACTTCTAATCGGCCTCAGACTTTAAACGCAGCGCGTTGGCGATCACCGAGACGGAAGACACGCTCATCGCGAGTGCAGCAATGAGCGGGCTTAACAACCAGCCGCTCAGCGGATACAACACGCCGGCCGCGAGCGGAATTCCCAGCGCGTTGTAGCCAAAGGCGAATAACAGATTTTGGCGAATATTGCGTACCGTGGCCTCGCTCAATTGGCGGGCGCGTACGATCCCTCGCAAGTCCCCTTTCACCAGCGTGACCTGGGCGCTCTCCATGGCGATGTCGGTGCCCGTTCCCATTGCAATGCCCACATCGGCGCGCGCCAGCGCGGGCGCGTCGTTGATGCCATCGCCCGCCATCGCGACACGATGACCGGCGTTCTGAAGCGCCTCGATCGCCGCCGCTTTATCTGTGGGGCGCACTTCCGCAATCACTTCGTCGATAGGTAGGTCGGCCGCTACCGCAGTCGCCGTGGTGCGGTTGTCGCCCGTGAGCATCACCAGACGCAAACCCATGGCCTTCAACGCCTGAAGTGCTGCGGGCGTGGTGTCTTTGAGTGGATCGCCTACGGCGAGTATTCCCGCCAGCTGTGCATCGATGGCAAGGAACATAATGGTTTGCCCGGTCCGACGCAATCGCTCGCTCGCCTCGTGCGCTGCGGCGACATCCACGCCCGCAGTGCGCATCAACAGCTCATTCCCCAAGGCCACGCGCTTGCCCATCCAGGTACCCGTGACCCCTTGACCGGTCGCCGAGGCGAAGTGCGTGATCTCAACCGGTGCGATGCCGCGCGCATACGCCCCGTCCACAATGGCTCGGGCCAATGGATGTTCGCTCGAGCTCTCGAGACCTGCGGCACGGGCGAGCACGGCCTCTTGAGAGAACTCTCCAAGTGCGATCACTTGAGTGATCGCGGGCCGCCCCTGGGTGAGGGTTCCGGTCTTATCGAGAACGAGGGTATCAACGGTGCGCAGCGTCTCGATCGCTTCGGCGTTGCGAAAGAGAACCCCCATTTGGGCGCCCCGGCCGCTCGCCACCATGATCGAAATAGGGGTCGCTAACCCAAGCGCACACGGACAGGCAATGATCAGCACGCCGACCGCGTTCACCAGCGCGTAAGCCAAACGCGGCTCGGGGCCCGCGACCCACCATGTAATGAAGGTCACGATCGAAACGCCGATTACGATGGGGACGAACCACACCGCGATACGATCGGCCAGCTTTTGCAAGGGCGCTCGCGAGCGCTGCGCCTCGCTCACCAGCGCCACAATTTGCGATAGCAAGCTGTCCGCTCCCACATGCTCCGCCTCGATCACAAGCGTTCCAGTCTGATTGATCGTCGCGCCCACGACGTGATCACCGACACCCCTATTGACAGGTAACGGCTCGCCCGTAAGCATTGACTCATCCACGCTCGATTGGCCGTTCATGACGCGGCCGTCGACCGGGATTTTTTCTCCGGGTCGTACTCGAAGGCGGTCGCCAACGGTAAGGAATTCGAGCGGAACGTCCTCCTCCTCACCGTTGGCTGCGAGGCGATGCGCGGTCTTGGGAGTCAGCCCTAGGAGCTGCCGAATCGCTGCGCTCGTGCGCCCTCGCGCGGTGAGTTCCAGCCATTCCCCCAGGAGCGCGAGTCCCACGATCACGGCGGCCACCTCGAAATACACGCCGACCATGCCGAGCGCATCGCGCATCGCCGCGGGGAACAGACCCGGAAAGAATGTCGCCATCACACTGTAAGTGAACGACACCATCACGCCGAGCCCAATCAGCGTGTACATATTGGGCGCACGGTGCACCACGCCGAGCCAGCCTCGTCGGTAATACGGAACGGCGGCCCACAACACCACGGGTGCACTCAACGTCAGTTCCAGAATCCTGAGTGTCCAGGCCGTAGTGGAATCGAGCGCCCATCCCAAGAGGTGCGGCGCCATCGAAATCAGCATGACCGGAATGGCGAGCGACGTCGCCATCCAGAACCTCCGCCGCACGCTTCGGACTTCACCATCATCCTCCACCGCTGTCGGCATCAAGGGCTCGAGCGCCATGCCGCACTTCGGACAATGCCCTGGCCCGATCTGTCGAATTTCGGGGTGCATCGGACAGGTGTAAATCGTACCCGCCGATACGTGGCTCATCGTGCGAGTCTGCGGATGATCGTGCCGTGCGTTCATTTCTCCTCCTCGTCTGTAAGCGCGCGTAGGATCGGGCAATCTGCCGCCCGCCCGTGCCCCGGGCATTGCGCCGATAAGGCGAGCAGTTGCTTGATCTCCTTGAGGGTGAAACCGAGCCCTTGCGCGCGGCGAATGAAGCGCAGCCGTGCCAGTTCTATGTCGCCATATCGGCGATACCCTGACGCCAGCCTCATCTGCGGTGTCAGGAGCCCGTTACGCTCGTAGTAGCGCACTGTGTCGATGCCGACGCCGCCGCGCCTCGCCAGTTGGCCGATTCCCAATGCTTCCATCGCAAGCTCCTTGAATTTCGTGTCGCCAGCCTAAACCCGGGACCTGGGTCCAGAGTCAAGCTTTGGGTTGTTACGACTGCAACTTGAGTCCT
>JAQGOD010000010.1 GCA_028293775.1 Gammaproteobacteria bacterium | reverse complement strand
CTCTGATACCGGCCGCCCGTGAAATACAAATAGGCGCCGCCGCCAACGACGGCAATGACTGCGAGCGACATCAGAGGCCATCGAAGTCTCTGGAACCGCGTCTTGCGCGCGGCAGCGGCCGCAGCCGGTTGATCGCCATTGCCCACAGAATCCTCCCGTGCATCGCGTCAGGCTCTTTCAACAATCAACTCTCTTGCCACCGCCAGGAGCCCAACCACTGCCAAAATTCCTAAACCAAGAACCAATACGCCCACGATCACAAACCACATCGACGAAGATCTCTGAGCGGTTGCAGTTTCCTCATGCAGAGAAGACTAATGCCGTCCATTCCAGCTAGGAAGCCTATATCTTTAGATGGAGTCCATCGTCTGAAACGATGAAGACACGGGTGTACTCCGGTTGTGCTCGAGCCTCAATTCGCGAAATCAATTCGCCCGTGCCTTATCTCTGAAAACGATACGTCCTATCGAAAGATATTGGCTAGTAAGTTAAACCCCGGGCTCCTACGCTAACAGCGTGCGTGTCATCGATGTACTGTCGCTCTTTGGTACGGTTGCCGGATTGCCGGCGCAAGCTAGAACTGGCCGCACATGGTTTCGCCGAATCGTTCCGCGCAGACTCTCACTGGCGATTGTCCTCTTCTGCTTCGTTTGCTTGCTCGTGCTCGAGGGATGCGCCGGTCTTGCACTGAGCGAATCGAATGCATCGGTCGATGGTCGGCAGCCTGCGGAACGACCCATGACCTTTCGCACGCTGGGTTCCGATCAACAATTCTCGGAGTTATCCTCGGTGCTTGTGGCCGAGCGACTGGGTGCGGCGCGCGCGGGAAAACCTCTCACCATTCTTGCGCTTTCCGGCGGCGGTGCAGGCGGCGCGTTCGGGGCCGGCGCCGTCGCCGGTCTCTCCCGCACCGGCACGCGACCGGCATTCGATGTCGTAACAGGCGTCAGCGCGGGCGCGCTGGTCGCTCCCTATGCATTTCTCGGCCCCTCATGGGATGTGCAACTCCTCGATGCCTTTACAGGGGTCGCGGGCGAGAACTTGCTGCAGTCCCGGGGATTGGGTGTCCTTTTCGGTTCGAGCCTCTACAGCGGTAGACCGTTACGGCAACTGATCGACGCATACGTCACGGACGAAATGATCCGCGCAATCGCGCGCGAGGCGGCGAAGGGACGCCTGCTGCTGGTAGCGACGACGGATGTGGCGAGTGGCGAGCCTGTAATTTGGGACCTAGGCGCGATCGCGAAAAACGGCGGTTCCTCTGCTAGAGCATTGTTTTGCGACGTGCTCGTGGCGTCGGCAAGCGTACCCGGCATGTTCCCACCGGTCATTATTCGGGTTGCGAAAGATGGTTCGAACGATGACCAAGCGCACGTTGATGGGGCCGCCGCCATGCCGTTCTTCGTGCCCCCCGCTCTCTTGCAAACAGCGCGCAGGGTCCCGCCAACGGGTCGCGACGCGGTTTTCGTCATTGTCGATGGCTCGTTGAGCGAAGGAGCACGAACGACTCGGTTGACGGCTCATGCAATTCTCGCGAGAAGCATTCGTGTGGGATTGGACCACTTGCTGTTGACGACCCTGCAACTGACGGCCGCGACCGCTCAGCTGGAGGGTGCAGAATTGCAATATTCGTCGTTACCGGCCGACTATCCCCTTCCGGATGCTTTTGATTTTAGCGCCAGGATCAGGCGTCCGCTCTTCCACTATGCGTACCAATGCGCTGAGTCCGGACGATTGTGGACGGCGCTCCCGCCCGCTGACGACAATAAACAGAGCTCCCATGACATCGCGCGGACGGAATCCATCCAGTGCCCCGCGGATGATCCGTTCAACGGGTATTTCGCCACGCGTTAAGAAAACTCCAAGCCGGCTGACGAGTCGTCAGCTTTTCGTCAACGGCTTCGTTTTCGTTTCGATGCCGGCAAGCGGCTTAATGGCCGTCGACGCGCAGCTTTGGCCGCGGCGGGACCCGGCTGCGATCGGGGCGGTAATTGTTGCGCCGGCGGCGCTTGCTTGAGGCGCTCGATGAACCAGCGCCCCGCCGGTCCCGGCGGACTGTCGGTCCTATAAACGGCCAACATTTCTATCAAGCGTCCCCCGGATGGGGCGTCCTCGGTCGTGATTTCAACGAGCGCGCCGCTCGCTAAGTCCGCCTCGATAGCATGCAAGGGCATGCCGCCGAACCCGAAGCCCGCGCGCAGGAACGCGAGCTTGGCGCCGAGGTGGGAAAGGCGCCAGACTCTCGGGATCTTAAGACGGAGTTCGTAGCCTCCCGAGATATCGGAAAGATCGATGTGCGTGATCTGAATGTGTTTCGCAAGAGTAGTTAGCGGAATCTTCCCGCGATGAGTTGCGAGCGGGTGCTGCGCAGCAACGACTGTGTGCGCACTAATCGTCAGCAGCGGCTCGTGAGTGAGTTGCGGGGGTGCCAGCGCCCAGGATCCCACGATGCCGATGGCGCAGCGCCCGTCGAGTACCGGTTCGATCACGGCACTCGACTCCATGTCGAATCTCAATAGCGTCGCCGGAAATTCCCCCTGGAAAGCAGCCACTGCATTGGTGAAAGTCGCGTCCGGAAACATGACGTCGACGGCCACGCTCAGTTCAGGCTCGAGGCCGCCGGCCAGACCCTTCGCCCGCGCTTTGAGGAGATCTACGTCGCACGCCACCGCGCGCGCATCTGCGAGAAGCGCGCGGCCTTGATCCGTCAGCACCGGAAGATGTCCGCTTCGATCGAAGAGTTTCACGCGGAGTTGACCTTCAAGGTTGGCCAGCGTCTGACTCACCACGGACTGGGCGCGATGCAGACGGCGGCCGGCAGCCGAGAAACTGCCCTCATCCGCGGCCGCAATGAAAGTGCGGAGCTGATCCAGTGATACGCCGTCAAGCATATATCTGCCCCGCCGATATACCCGCGCGCGGTATATAGGCTAACAAGTTGGACGCATGGGCACCCACGCTGCGCATCGTACCGTCGCGGCCTCCCGAATCTAGACTGAAACCCAGTGTAACCTAATTCATCCAGACTCAGCGCGGAAGCCCATATATCTCGATGGAGCATATCGGCTCTATCGATAGTGCTCACATTCTCGCGAAGTGAAGCGCTTGCCGATCCACTAACTCAAAATCGATTTCGACGATGGAACCCATCGAGAAATATCGGCTTCCGAACCAATCTGGCGGGTACTAACCTCTCCAGGGTGCCATTTACTAGGAGATACCCATGACCGAAAGCCAAAAGCTATCAGTACTGCGTGACAAGCTCATCCGTCGTCGCCGCGCCCTTGTCGAGGGCATTCAGGCTACTGTTACTAATGACCTCGACGGTGATGACCTTGTGCGGGTCCAAAATGAAATCGAAGCGGTGGAGAGGGCCATGGCCCAAGAGAAGCGTGCCGAATTTCGCCTCTGACCGTTCACCAGCGTCGCTCAACGCGATGAGCATGGAAGCGAAAAAGGAACTTCTCACGACGACACAGAAGGCGCGCCGAATAAATTTCGACGCGCCTATATACGGGACCTTCGCAGAGATCGGGGCAGGCCAGGAGGTCGCGCGCGAGTTCTTTCACGCGGGCGGTGCATCGGGGACGATCGCCAAGTCCATTTCCGCCTACGACATGATATTCAGCGATGCGATCTATGGGAAATCCCCACGATATGTGTCTCGCGAACGCTTGAACCTGATGCTGGACCACGAATATGGGCTTCTCGTCGAGCGCCTATCGGCAATTCGCGCCGACCGAACCCACTTCTTCGTCTTCGCAGACACGGTTGCGACCAGCAACCACCAGGGGAACGGCGAGGCGCACGGCTGGTTGGGCATCCGGTTTCAGGCTGCGCCGTTGAGCGAGCCGAGCGAAATTGTCCTCCATGTCCGCATGTGGGACAAGGACACCGTCTTGCAACAGCAGGCACTCGGCATCGTTGGAGTCAATCTGATCTACGGTGCGCTCTATCTTCGCGCAGATCCCAGGCAGTTGATTGAGTCGCTGCAGGACAACCTCGGTACGGACAGAATTGAGGTCGACATGCTGCGCTTTTCGGGGCATTGCTTCGAGGCAATCGACAACCGTCTCATGTCGCTTCACCTTGTGGAATCCAAGCTCACTAACGCGGTCATGTTCGGGCCGCAGGGCGAAGTCCTCCAGCCCTCAGAGATCTTGCACAAGAAGGCGATTCTTGTTGAAAGGGGCAGTTTCCGGCCGGTTACACATGTCAATGTCGACATGATCGCCTGCGCTACGGCGCAATTTGTGCAGGAGCCGCCGGTGAAGGGCAAGGAGGTAGTCGTACTCATGGAAATCACCATGAACAATTTGCTCTCCGGA
>JAQGOD010000073.1 GCA_028293775.1 Gammaproteobacteria bacterium | reverse complement strand
GCTGCCCTGCCCGCGCTCAAATATTGGACGAGCTGAAACGCGGAGACCTCATCGAGCCCTACTGTTGCCGTCAACCAAAGCAGCGCCGCGCCCGGTTCACCCTCGATTCGCTGTTCAAACTCCTTGCGCAGCCTCGACACCGCAGCTGACAGCTCCATGGTACGTCCCGGTGCTTCGCCCAGCCAAAATGGAATGGACGGTGGCTGGCCGTGCGCATCCTCGACGCGCACCGTGCCTCGCTCAACTCGCAGGATCTTGTAGGAGGTGTTTCCCAACTGGAAAATATCTCCCTGCAAGCTCTCGACAGCGAAGTCTTCATTGACCGAACCGACCACGATGGATTCCGGTTCGAGCATCACGCGATAATCCGCATTATCGGGGATGGCGCCGCCGGAAGTAATCGCCGTCAACCGCGCGCCCTTTCGTGGCCGCAGCATCTTGTTGACCGTGTCGTGATGTAGCAGGGCACCGCGGCGTCCGCGACGCGTGCTGAAGCCCTCGGCGAGCATGGTCACGCATTCGTCGAAGTCGTCGCGGCGCAGATTGCGGTAGGGATAGGCTCCGCGCATCAACGAAAACAACCCATCCTCGGGCCATTCGCGCGCCGCTACCTCCGCGGTAATCTGCTGTGCAAGCACGTCGAGGGCATTCTCCGGCACCTTCAATTGGTCAAGCTCGCCGCGGCGCACCGCCTCCAGCAGAGCGGCACACTCGACCAATTCGTCGCGCGACAGCGGGAACAACCTTCCTTTGGAGGTTCCACCGACGGAATGTCCCGCCCGACCTACGCGCTGCAGGAAGGAGTTGATGGACCGGGTTGAGCCTATCTGGCACACCAGGTCGACATCGCCGATGTCGATCCCCAATTCCAAGGAAGCCGTGGCCACCAGCACTTTCAGATCGCCGCGTTTCAGACGCTGCTCGGCATTCAGCCGGCGTTCCTTGGAAAGGCTGCCGTGATGGGCGGCAACCTGCTCCTCACCTAGCCGCTCGGACAGATGCCGCGCCAAGCGTTCGACCATCCTGCGCGTGTTGACGAATACCAAGGTGGTGCGATGCTCCAAAACCAGCGCCGCCAAGCGATCGTAAACCTGCGTCCACACCTCTCCTGACATCACCGCTTCGAGCGGAGCGGGCGGCACTTCTAGGCCTAAGTCGCGTCGGCGAATGTGGCCGCTGTCGACGATGGTGCAAGGGGTCTCATGGACTCCGGTTAAAAACTTCGCAACTTCTTCGATGGGCTTTTGGGTTGCCGACAGTCCCACACGCACCAGCGCAGTGCCGGTCAAGGCCTGCAGCCTCTCGAGCGACAGGGCCAGATGTGCGCCCCGCTTGTTGCCTGCGATTGCATGGATCTCGTCCACAATGACGGTGCGGCAGGTCGCGAGCATGTCCCGGCCGGATTGCGATCCCAGCAAAATGTATAGCGATTCTGGCGTGGTTACGACAATGTGCGGCGCTCTGCGGCGCATACCCGCGCGTTCCGATTGCGTCGTGTCGCCGGTGCGCACAACCGCACGAATCTCTACGTCAGGCAGCCCCAAGGCCGCCAGTTCCTCGCGAATTCCCTTGAGCGGCGCCTCAAGATTGCGCTGAATGTCATTCGACAGAGCCTTGAGAGGGGATACGTACAAGACGCGGGTTTCATCGGGCAGCGGTGCTTGTAACCCTTCCTTGACGAGTTGATCGATGGCTGCAAGGAATGCGGCAAACGTTTTTCCCGAGCCCGTGGGAGCCGCCACCAAGACGTGGCGGCCCTCTTTGAGCGCCGGCCACGCCGACAGCTGCGCATCGGTGGGCGCATCAAAAGTCCGCGAAAACCACGCGGCGACCGCGGGATGGAATGAGTTGAGTACGCTCATGGATGTACGATAGGGGGTATTGATTCTACCGACAGCGTGCGGATCATGCCATGCACCGCGCGATGCGCCGGCGTCCTTTTAAGGACTGGCGGAGCAGTTTGATCGCCCTGAGAGCGCGCAATCCTGCACTCGGGTCAGGTGCCCCAGCGTGTGCGTCAAGAGGAGGCCCCCCAGCACCAACAGTAACACCACTATCAGGCCTATCAACGCCGCACGACGCGTCACCGGCGTCGGGCCAGAATCCGGGTCAGGAGGTTGCCACTGATCTGGGTTTCTCATGACTGTGTCTATTATACAACGCTCATAATAGCCTTTCTGTCAGACAAATTCAGGCACGTCGCGCCTCTTGTCAATCCATATGGCGGCCAGCGTGGTGCTTGCGCCACGATTTCCGTAAGCTCAAGATACGCACTATGTGGTTGCGCGTCCACGGCTGGTGGATGCCGATTCTCACGTACGGCTGGCAGGCGCCCGGGTCGCCGGCTTTAGGGCGACGGCGTGGTGATGCAAGGTAGTGCGTAAAAGTTCAAGAACAAACTAGGTGACTGTATGACAAATCAAACCGGGTCCTCACGAGCGGTATCGCTTGCTCTCGCCCTCTGCGCGGCCTTCGCGGGCGCGCAGGGATTAGCGGCCGACGCATCGACGGGGCCAGCCTTGGAAGAGATCATCGTAACCGCGGAGAAGCGGTCGGAAAACCTGCAGGACGTGCCGATTTCCGTCGTCGCCGTAAACGCACAGCAGATTCAGGATGCGCACATAACGGACATAAGAAGCTTAGCAATCTTAACTCCCGGTCTGACGGTCACCTCCGAAGGGAACGAAGCCATCACCACCGCCCGTATTCGCGGCATCGGCACGGTCGGCGACAATCCCGGTTTGGAATCCTCTGTGGGCGTCAACATCGACGGGGTCTATCGGCCGCGCAATGGCGTCGCTTTCGGTGATCTCGGGGAAATCGAACAGATCGAAGTCCTGTATGGTCCGCAAGGCGAACTATTCGGCAAGAACAACGATGCCGGCGTCATCAATGTCACCACCAAAAGGCCCTCCAATACCTTTGGTGCAACGGCAGAAATCACCGGCGGCAACTTCAACGATCGCGAGATTCGCACCTCCGTCACCGGACCCTTAAGCGACATCATGGCGGGCCGCCTTTACGTGGGCTACGTGCAAAATAGCGGGTTTCTGCAAGTCGTGAATGGTGTCGGCCCCAGCCAGGAAAACAATACAAACAACCGCAAGGAATACAACGCCCGCGGTCAGTTGCTGATTACTCCGAGCGATAATGTGGACTTCTTGCTCATTGCCGACTATGCCAAACGCAATGAATCCTGCTGCAGTGCCGTGGTGCAGTATCCGGGTCCATTTCAGGGGCTTGTAAATGTGTTTGCCTCGACGCCGGCACTGGGCGGCAAGACTGGTGCGCTGGGCGACTCGCCGCTGATCGGGCAGGCGGGCGTGACACGGCTGCCCAACAGCTACGTGGCGTATGCCAATCAACCGATCGCCCAGAATGTGCGCGACATGGGCATATCCGGAGAACTTAACTGGAATTTGGGATTTGGAAAGCTCACCTCAATCACCGCTTGGCGCGATAACAGCGTCGCGGGCGGGAGCGATGTCGACTACACCGGCATCGATCTGTTTTCCTACCCCGACAATGGCAATGCCAACTCGAACGATTTCAAACAATTCAGCGAAGAGCTGCGCTTAGCCGGGAAGCAAGGGTCGCTAAATTGGTTGGTCGGCGGTTTCTTCAGCAATGAGATTCTCACCAGCCGGACGCTCGGCACGATGGGCAATCAATTTGAAACGTATATCAGCGCAGTGGCATCTGCAGCAATCGGACGGCCCTTCAACCCATTGTTGGTGTCGCAGATCACCGGCAATGCACCCGGCGCCACGTTTGCGGGCACCGGCTACGATGACATCTATCAGCAGACGGCAAGAAGCTTTGCGTTTTTCACCAGCGAAACATGGAACATCACTCAAGGCCTGGATTTGACTGCAGGGCTGCGATTTACGCAGGAGAAAAAGACCGCGACGGCAAGCTACAACAGCATCGGCGGCGGACCCGGCTGCAGCGCGCTGCTCCCTCCGCATTCTCCGGGACTTTATGCCAATCCTCCTCTCGGACTTAACGGAACCCCTGCACAGGCTTTTCTTCTGGGGTATGGCTGCTTTACCGGACTTAATCCATTATTCGCCGGACAAGGGTTTGACCAGTCGAACACCGAAAATAACCTGTCCGGCACCGTCAAACTTGCCTATCACTTTAATGAACAAGTCATGGTCTACGCCTCGGCCGCCAATGGCTACAAGGCGGGCGGCTACAATCTGTCCCGCGTGACTTTCCCCATCTCGCCGACCAACCCTCTTGGAATTGAACCCGATCTCGAAACCCACTTCCCGCGTGAAACCGTGGAATCCGGCGAAGTGGGTATAAAGACCACGCTGTTCAATAACACGCTGCGCTTCAATGCCGCGGTCTTCTATCAAAAGTATAAAGATTTCCAGCTCAACACCTTCACGGGAGTGCAATTTGTCGTCACCTCGCTCGACAGGGTAGTATCCAAAGGTGTTGATGTGGACTTCGCGTGGGCGACCCCGATCTCGGGGCTGACGTTCGCCGGCGGCGTGACTCAGGATCTGACTAATATCGATAATTTCGGCAATGCATTGGTCGACTTCTGCGGCGGTCCAGGGAACACGCAGTGTACCCACCGCGACAATGACCGCCTGTCCTTCGCGCCGCTCTGGTCCGGTGCGCTGTCGGCGGCGTACCTCTTGCCCGTATCGAGCACGCTGGGCATTCGCACCAGCGTGGAGGAAAAATACAACTCCTCGTACAACACGGGCTCGGATTTGGATCCGCGAAAAATACAGAGCGGCTTTGGCTTGCTCAACGCGCGCATCGGGTTTGGCGCGCTGGATGAGACCTGGGCGATCGAGGCGTGGGGTGCCAATCTTGCGGATCGGTATTATTCCGCCGTTGCGTTTGACTCGCCGTTCCAATACAACACCATTACCTCTTACTTGGGCGCGCCGCGGACCTTCGGTCTCACCGCACGGGTAAAGTTCAAGTAACTTAATCTGGTATTTGCATCGAACTCAAGCGGCGGGCCTATAGCCCGCCGTTTTTTTATCAAGCTGATATATATGCGTGCGGCGCCGATGTGCGGCACACTAGCTCACGGCTTGGCGAGTCATTTTTCGGGGAGTGTATTTAATGTCTATTAGCCCGCAATCGCTCGAGGGTGGCGCGCCTGTTGGCCCGGCATCCGCAATCGTTTCGAAAGCCGCTACAGGCGCAAAGTTCGCCTTGTTCCTGCTATTCGCGATCAACCTGCTGAACTTTTTCGATCGTCAATTGCTCGGCGCGCTTGGCGAACCGGTGCGGCACGAATTTCACTTGAGCGATACCGCACTGGGATTTTTGGGCACGATCTTTACGATCATCTACGCCTTCGTCGGTCTGCCGTTGGGAGCGCTCAGCGATCGCTGGTACCGCAATCGGCTCATCGCCATCGGCACGGCTTTTTGGAGCCTGCTCACGGCGGCGACGGGATTTGCGCAGAACTATGCGCACATTTTCATCGCGCGCCTCGGGGTCGGCGTGGGTGAAGCGATTTGCGCTCCGGCGGGGCAATCCCTGATCGGTGATTTGTTCCCGCCTAATCAACGGGCTAAGGCCATGGGCGTATTCATGCTGGGACTGCCCGCCGGCATTTTTCTGGCTTACGCCAGTGCCGGCGCAATCGCAACCCGATACGGCTGGCGCGCCGCCTTCTGGTTTGCGTGCGTGCCGGGAATAATTCTGGCGCTGCTGGCGCTGCGAATTCCCGAGCCGGTGCGGGGAGCGCTGGATCCAGGACGGGTTGTCACGACGGCCGCCACTGCGGTGAAATCCCCTTTCGCCACGGTTCTGGCCTTGCCGACGATGTGGTGGATCATCATGTCGGGCATTTTCCACAACTTCAATATGTATGCCATCAACTCATTCAACACGCCTTTCTTGCAGCGTTTTCATGAGATGAGCCTGCTCAATGCCAGCTACGTGTCGTCCATTTCGGTCGGTGCGGTCGGCGCCATCGGATTGCTGGTCGGCGGATGGCTGGCGGACAAAATGAGCGCCAAACGCCGCAATGGACGCTTGGTGCTGTCCTCATGCGCCATGGCCATTGCCGCGCCCTGTATTTTCCTCGCGATCAATCAGCCCAAAGGGTCAATCACGGCCTACATCATCTTCATGACCATGGGCACCATTACCATGTTCGTATATTACGCGACCGTGTACGCCGCCATTCAAGACGTCATCGAACCGCGGCTGCGCGGCAGTGCGGTCGCCTTGTATTTTTGTTTCATGTACATCCTCGGTGCGAGCATGGGGCCGGTCGGGACGGGTTTCTTGAGCGATCACTTCGCGCGCAAGGCGATGACGGATGCGGGCGCCACGAGCATGACCGAAGCCTTCAAGGCCGTCGGATTGCATCACGCGATGTACATCATTCCGATACTGGCGCTGGCCGCGGCGGCCGTGTTGTTCGCAGCGTCGCGAACCATGGAAAAGGATGTCCGCAAGCAAGAGCTTGCATTGCAAGCGGCGTAAATCTGGAATTTACGCGGCTGGCAGCAAGGTATCGCTGAAACTCGCGAGGTGAAAGTCCGCGTCGCCGAAGCTCAAGTCGATCATCGTCAGGCGCTTGAAATAGTGACTGACGATGTGTTCGTCCACCACTCCCATGCCGCCGTGCATTTGCACGGCACTCTGTCCCACTAAGCGTGCCGCCTGCCCTATGTATGCCTTCGCCGCCGAAACCGCCCGACGCCTTTGGGGCGCGTCCTGCGAATCGGCGTGAACAGCCGCAATAATGGCCATCGAGCGGCACTGCTCCGCAGCGATCAGCATATCGGCCATTTTGTGCTTCAGCGCCTGGAATGTGCCGATGGCCACGCCGAATTGCTTTCGAGTCTTCAAGTAATCCAAGGTGGTTTCGTTCAGCGCGTTAATGATGCCGACGGCTTCGGCGCACAGCGCCGCGACCGCTCGATCAACGGCGCGCTCGATAACCGGAAGCGCATTGGATGGCTCACCAATCAAGGCGTCGGCGCCGACCGCCACATTCTCCAACAGCAAGTCGGCAGCCCGCGCGCCGGACTGCGTTGGATAGTCGGCCACCGTGAGCCCCGGCGCATCGCGCGCCACGAGGAATAGCGATAGGCCGTTGCGATCCCCTATATTGCCGCTGCTGCGCGCCGATACGAGAAAATAATCGGCCGAGCCGCCATCGAGTACCACGCTCTTGCGGCCCGATAGATGCCAACCTGCGGCGCTCTGCCGTGCGGTGCAGCCGACGTAGGATAATTCGTATCGACCAGCCGCCTCATAGGCGGCGAGCGAGATTTTCAGCCGCCCGGCGGCAATTTCCGGCAGCAGCTTTTGCTTGAGTGTATCCGTCGCAGCATCTCGAATCAGTCCGCCGCACGTCACCACGGTGCTCAAATAGGGTTCGAGCAGGAGCCCACGGCCGAACTGTTCCATTACCAGCATGATGTCGACGGCATTGCCGCCCAGGCCGCCGATGTCCTCCGGAAAGGGCAGCGACAAAAGGCCCAGTTCAGCGTATTGCTTCCAGGCCTCGGCGGAGTAGCCCAAGGAGGCTGCGGCGAAGACCCGGCGCTTGTCGAAATCGTAATCGCGGGAGACAAAGCGCTGCAGCGTGTCCTGAAGCGCCAATTGCTCTTCGGTGTAATTGAATTCCATGCTTAGAGGCCCAGGATCATCTGCGAAATGATGTTCTTCTGTATCTCCGTTGATCCGGCGTAGATCGTAGTCTTGCGCTGGTTGAAGTACTGCCCCGTGATCGGCGGCGCATAGGAACGGTAGTGCTCGCCGAGCAGCGGATCGGCCGCCCAATCAATATCGATGGCCTCTCGCAGATAAGGCAGCGCATC
>JAQGOD010000515.1 GCA_028293775.1 Gammaproteobacteria bacterium | reverse complement strand
ATCTGATCGACCACCTTGCGTCGCAGATCTAGGACGGCTGGACATGGCTGAGAATACCACCATCGCGCGGCCCTACGCCAAAGCGGGTTTCGAAGAAGCCTAGGCCGACAAGCGCCTGGCGCAATGGTCGCAGATCCTGCGAACCGCCGCCACCGCCGTGCGCGATCCGCGCGTCCACGAACTGCTTGGCAGCCCCTCGGTCACAGCCGAAGAGCTTGCGCAATTCGTAATGGGCCTCTTAGGTCCCGGTCTCGACGAGCACGCCGAAAATTTTTTTCGCACCCTCGCGGAGAATCGCCGATTGGCTTTCCTGCCCGAAATGTCGGCTCTGTTCGACGAGTTCAAGGACGAAGAGGAAAGCGTCGTCGACGTGACGGTCACTTCGGCCGCGCCCATCGATGGCGCGCAGCAGCAGGCGCTCTCCAAAGCCCTGGAGCGCAAGCTCAAGCGCACGGTGCGCCTGCATTGCGCCACGGATCCCACACTCATCGGCGGCGCCGTGCTGCGTTCAGGCGATACGGTAATCGACGGTTCCTTGCTCAGCCGGCTCAAACGCATCGCGTTCGAGCTGACGGCTTAAACGACCAGCATTTGCTAGAGGATTTAAGGTATGTCCATTAAGGCATCGGAAATCAGCGACCTCATCAAGGCGCGCATCGACAAGTTCAAGTCCGCCACCGAGGCGCGAAATGTCGGCACCGTGGTGAGCGTCACCGACGGCATCGTGCGCATCCATGGGCTCGCGGACGCGCGCTATGGCGAGATGTTGGAATTCACCGGCAATACCTTCGGGCTGGCGTTGAACCTCGAGCAGGACTCGGTCGGCTCGGTGGTACTCGGCGACTACAAGCACATTTCCGAGGGCTCCGAAGTCAAGACCACGGGCCGCATCCTTGAAGTGCCGGTCGGCCCGGAGCTGCTCGGACGGGTGGTCGATGCACTGGGCGTGCCCATCGACGGCAAGGGTCCTGTGAATGCCAAGCTAAAGTCGCCGTTGGAGCGCGTTGCGCCCGGCGTCATTTTCCGCAAGAGCGTGTCCCAGCCCGTTCAAACCGGCCTCAAGGCCATCGACGCCATGGTGCCGATCGGCCGCGGCCAGCGCGAGCTCATCATCGGCGATCGACAGACCGGCAAGACGGCGGTGGCGATCGACACCATCATCAATCAGAAAGGCACCGGCGTTAAGTGCATCTACGTTGCCATCGGACAGAAGCAAAGCTCCATCGCCAATGTAGTGCGCAAGCTCGAGGAGCACGGTGCCCTGGCGCACACCATCATCGTCGCGGCTTCCGCGTCCCTGCCGGCGGCCATGCAATATCTTGCGCCTTATGGCGGCTGCGCCATGGGCGAGTACTTCATGGACAACGGCGAGGATGCGCTGATCGTGTACGACGATCTGTCCAAGCAAGCCGTCGCCTACCGCCAAATCTCGCTCCTTTTGCGTCGGCCCCCCGGCCGCGAAGCCTATCCCGGCGATGTGTTCTACCTGCACTCGCGACTGCTGGAGCGCTCCGCGCGCGTCAACGAGGAATACGTCGAAAAAGTCACCAAAGGCAGGGTGAAGGGCAAGACCGGTTCGCTGACCGGCCTGCCGATCATCGAGACCCAGGCGGGCGACGTCACGGCCTTCGTGCCGACCAACGTCATTTCCATCACTGACGGCCAGATTTTCTTGGAGACCGATCTATTCAATGCCGGCATACGTCCCGCCATCAACGTCGGCATTTCCGTATCCCGCGTCGGCGGCGCCGCGCAAACCAACATCATCAAGAAGCTGGGCGGCGGAGTTCGATTGGCGCTCGCGCAATACCGCGAACTCGCGGCGTTCTCGCAATTTGCCTCGGACTTGGATGAAGCCACCCGCAAGCAGCTGGAGCGCGGTCAACGCGTCACCGAGCTGATGAAGCAGAAGCAGTACGCGCCGATGTCGGTGGCCGAGATGGCGCTGTCGCTGTTCGCTGCCAACAACGGCTACTTCGACAAGGTGGACCGTCTAAAAGTGTCCGATACGGAAAGCGCATTGCAGTCCTTTGCGCGTTCCAGCTTCGGCGACTTGCTGAACGGCATCAATGCCAAGCCGGACTTGACGAAGGAAGTCGAAGCGGGACTGAAGAAGTGCTGCGACGAGTTTTTTGCAACCATCTAAAACCGAAGGCCTCAAAAGAAAATAATGGCAGGCGCAAAAGAAATCCGCGGCAAGATTGCGAGTATCAAAAATACCCGCAAGATCACCAAGGCGCTGGAAATGGTGGCAGCGAGCAAGATGCGCAAGGCGCAGGAGCGCATGCGCGCTGCGCGCCCCTATGCGGAGAAGATTCGCAAAATCATCGGGCACCTGCGGCAAGTGAATCTCGACTACAAGCACCCTTTCACCTTGGAGCGGCCGGTGAAAGCCGTGGGCATCGTCGTGATCAGCACGGACCGAGGGCTGGCCGGCTCGCTCAACCTGAACTTGTTCAAGGCGACGCTGGCCGCGATTCGCGAAGCACAATCGCGCGGCGAGAAGGTATATCTCTGCCTCATCGGTTCCAAGGCGCTGCAGTTCTTTCGAAGGCTCCAGGGTGTGGATATCGCGGCATCGGTTACGCATCTGGGCGACAGGCCGCACGTCGCCGACTTGATCGGCACGACCAAGGTCATGCTGGATTTTTATCGCGACGCCAAAGTCGATCAGCTGCTGCTGGCGCACAATGTGTTCGTCAACACCATGACCCAAAAGGGCGTGGTTTCACAGCTGCTGCCGATTCAGACCGTCGACAAGGATGAACTGCAGGAGCGCTGGGATTACATCTACGAGCCGGGATCCGTTGAAATTCTCGACGGCATTCTGATGCGCTACGTCGAAGCGCAGATCTTTCAGGGCGCCGTTGAAAATGTCGCGTGCGAAATGGCGGCGCGCATGGTGGCCATGAAGGCTGCGACGGACAACGCCGGCGAGCTCATCGATGAGCTACAACTTATTTACAACAAGGCCCGCCAGGCCGCGATCACGAAAGAGCTTTCGGAAATCGTCGGCGGCGCGGCAGCGGTTTAGGCAAGAGGTTAGCAATTATGTCCAGCGGTAAAATCGTGCAAATCATCGGCGCGGTCATCGACGTAGAATTTCCGCGCGATCAGATTCCCAAGGTGTATGACGCGCTGCAGCTCGATGACGTGGATCTGACCCTCGAAGTGCAGCAACAGCTCGGTGATGGCGTGGTTCGCGCGATTGCGATGGGCCCTTCGGAAGGCTTGCGCCGCGGGCTGACGGTCAAGGGCACGGGCAAGGGGATTTCCGTGCCGGTGGGCGCCGGCACGCTCGGGCGCATCATGGACGTGTTGGGCAAGCCGCAGGACGAGCGCGGTCCGGTCGAAGCGAAGGAATATCTGCCGATTCACCGCCCGGCGCCCGCCTATGATGAGCAGGCAGGCGGCCAGGACCTTCTGGTCACGGGTATTAAAGTCATCGACCTGCTGGTGCCTTTTGCCAAGGGCGGCAAGGTGGGCCTGTTCGGCGGCGCCGGCGTCGGCAAGACCGTGAACATGTTGGAGCTCATCAACAACATCGCCAAGCAATACAGCGGCCTGTCCGTGTTTGCCGGCGTCGGCGAGCGTACCCGCGAAGGCAACGATTTCTATCACGAAATGATCGAGTCCGGGGTCATCGACAAAGACAACCTCGGCAATTCCAAAGTCGCCATGGTGTACGGTCAGATGAACGAACCGCCCGGCAACCGCCTGCGCGTCGCACTGACCGGCCTGACCATGGCAGAATATTTTCGCGACGAAAAGCAGGCATCGGGCAAAGGCCGCGATGTGCTGTTCTTCGTCGACAATATTTATCGCTACACCCTGGCGGGAACCGAAGTCTCGGCGCTGCTCGGCCGCATGCCCTCGGCTGTGGGCTACCAGCCGACGCTCGCCGAAGAAATGGGCGTGTTGCAGGAGCGCATTACCTCGACGAAGACCGGCTCGATAACATCGATCCAGGCCGTGTACGTTCCCGCCGACGACTTGACCGATCCGTCCCCGGCGACCACGTTCGCGCACTTGGACGCGACCGTGGTGCTGTCGCGGCAAATCGCCTCGCTCGGCATTTATCCGGCTGTCGATCCGCTCGATTCCACCAGCCGCCAGCTCGATCCGTTGGTCGTCGGCCAGGAACATTACGACACCGCGCGCGCCGTGCAAGCCGTGCTGCAACGGGCCAAGGAGCTGCAGGACATCATCGCGATCCTCGGCATGGACGAACTCTCCGAAGAAGACAAGTTGAGCGTGTACCGCGCGCGAAAAATCCAGCGCTTCTTTTCGCAGCCCTTCAACGTGGCGAAGGTATTCACGGGTCAGGACGGCAAGATCGTCTCGTTGAAAGACACCATCCGGGGCTTCAAGGCCATCATTGCCGGCGAATACGATCATTTGCCCGAGCAAGCCTTCTACATGATCGGCGCCATCGAAGAAGCCGTCGAGAAAGCCAAGACTCTGTCGTAAAGAAACCGCATCATGGCCAACACCATTCACGTCGACATCGTCAGCGCCGAGGGCCAGATTTTTTCCGGCGAGGCGAACCAGGTGTTCGTGCCCGGATCTCAGGGCGAACTCGGCATCTATCCGCGGCACGCGCCGTTACTGACCACATTGAAGGCCGGCGACGTACGTGTGCACGTGGATGGCCAAGAAGAGCAGGTGTTCTATGTGGGCGGCGGAGCTCTGGAAGTGCAACCGCATCAGGTGACCGTGCTCGCCGATACGGCGGCTCGTGCGCGCGATTTGGACGAGGCCGCCGCGCTCGCGGCGAAGCAGCGCGCAGAAGAAGCCGTGCGCAGCCGCGGCGACAAGGTCGATGTGGCCGCGGCGCAGGCCGAGCTGCTGCGCGCCGTGGCGCAATTGCGCGCCATAGAACGCATGCGCAAGAAACAACGTTAGGAGCCCGGCTCCTAGGACCTCCGCAACTTCGGAGTCTTCATGCAGCTTTCGGTCGTGATTTTGGCAGCCGGCCAGGGCAAGCGGATGAACTCCAGCTTGCCCAAGGTACTGCAGCCTTTGGCAGGCCTTCCGCTGCTGCAGCACGTGATCAACGTCGCGCGCAGCTTGAATCCCGGCGATATATACGTGGTTTACGGACATGGCGGCGTGCAAGTGCAGGCCGCTCTTGCGCACGAACCCGTCGAGTGGGTGTTGCAGGCTGATCAGTTGGGCACGGGCCATGCCCTGATGCAGGCCATGTGCGTCATCCCCGACGATCATGCGGTGCTGGTCCTGTACGGCGATGTACCTTTGATCAGCGCAAGCTCGCTGACGAAATTGCTGAATGCCGCCGCCGCCGGCGCGCTCGCCCTGCTGTCCGTCGAACTCGATGATGCCGCCGGCTACGGGCGGCTGGTGCGTGACGCGAAGGGCGAAGTCATCGGGATTGTGGAACACAAGGATGCGACTGCGGCGCAACTGAAAATACGCGAAGTGAACTCAGGATTGATGGCCGCGCCGGCTGGGCCTATGAGAAAATGGCTGCTGGGGCTCAACCGGAATAATGCCCAGCGTGAATATTTTCTCACCGATGTGGTCGCCGGCGCCGCAAAGTCCGGCACCCAGGTCGTGGCGATTGCGGCCGCGAGCGCTTTAGAAGTGGCCGGCGTGAACGACAAAATCCAGCTATCCCAAGTGGAGGCAGGATACCGGCGGCGGCGCGCGGAAGAGCTGATGTTGGCCGGCGCGACCTTGGCTGACCCGTTGCGGGTCGATATTCGCGGCCATGTCGCCGTGGGACGCGACGTTTTTATCGACATCAACGCGGTGCTCATCGGCGACGTGCATCTGGGTTCTGGCGTCAAGGTGGGTCCCAACTGCGTCATTGCCAACTCGACAATCGGCGAAGGCACCGAGATCTTCGCGAACTGCCTCATCGACAATGCGACCGTGGCGCAAGATTGCCGCATTGGTCCATTCGCGAGATTGAGGCCCGGCACCGTGATGCACCGCGACGTGCACATCGGCAATTTCGTTGAGGTCAAGAACACTGAGATCGGCGCCGGCAGCAAGGCCAACCACCTCACCTACCTGGGTGATTCGAGGATCGGCAAGGGCGTGAACGTCGGCGCCGGCAGCATCACCTGCAATTACGACGGCGTAAACAAATGGCCCACTCTCATCGAAGACGGGGCCTTCATCGGTTCGGGCAGCATGCTGGTGGCGCCGGTGCGAATCGGCGCCGGTGCCACGGTCGGTGCCGGATCCACGATCACCACGGGCACGCCGGACGGCAAACTGGTCCTGGAGCGCTCGAAACAAATCACGATCGATGCGTGGACGCGGCCTAAAAAGCTGGACGACAAGCAGAAAGCCGAGGTCATTGCAGCCGCCTTGGCGAAGCCCAAAGTCTAAGCTCCTAGAACTGGGCGTGAACGCGCACTGCGAATATCGAGACCGGTCCGCGATCCCGGTTGTATGCCGGGTTACCAACCCATTGATAGTCAAGCGTGATCTGCGCGTGCGATAGAACAGCGGCGTTGTAATAGGTTTCCACGATCATCTCCGCTCCCGGATGCGGCAGTTTGCCGTCGCCAACGAGAATGCCGAGACCGCCGGCGTTCAAATACCGCTCGCGCGCCGCCGATATGCCATTGACGATTCCCGCCAATCCCACGGTGTCGCGTGCGCGGCTCCAGGCGGAGCCTTTCAGCGATAGTCCGGTGGATACCGTGCGGTCGATGTCCGAGAATTCGTAAGCCTCGACATTCCCGGCGGCTTTGCCGACGCGCGCGAAGAAGCCCAAATCCTTCGATAGCTGCTGCTCGACATTGAGGTGGGCGCCAAGCCGCGTGCGGTAGCGGCGCACGGCGGCGATGTCCACCGGTGTTTGCGCGTCGATCGCACGCTGAACGGCCTCGTCGAGCAGCCCCATGCGCCCGAAGCTGTCGAATACCGTGAGCATGAGCTTGCCCGAATGATCGGCCATTTCATGGCGGTGCTCGAGCTCGGCGATCAGCTGAAATTCTTTGAAGCCCGGCTCAAGATGCGCGCTGTTGGGGATGTTCGATAGATCGAAGACGCCGGCGCGGGTGCTCCATGCGCCCTGATACCATTCGAGCGCGGTACCCACCGTGTACCCCCACGCATCGGCGGCATAATCGAAGGTTCCGGCATCGACGGCAGCCCAATTGAGGAAATCCGCGCGCGGATCGTGCGCGTATTGATTGACGTCGAAAACATCCGACACGCTAAATTTCCCCAGCCAGATCACAATGCGATTTGAGCATCGATCGCCGCCGAGCTGATTCGCGCCGGGGTCCAGGGCTGCGCGCTCGCCTTGAAGATCGAGGGTGTCGCGCACAAACAGGCGGGGTAGCCGAAAGTAGGGCTGCGTCTTACCGATCTTGTACGCCTCCCCGCTGGGAAATCCGGCCACGCCCACGGTGTTGTCGAGGCCGAACCCCTGATCGATTTCCGGATTGATCCAGAGTTCCGCGCCCTGCCACAGCCTCGTGCCCAGATACAGGGTGATATCGGTGGTCTCCCGGCCGATGCGAGGTGTAAGTCTGTTCGGGCCGCGGTACGGGGTGTTGAACCCGGAAGTATCTTGCTCGACGTAGGTGAATTGAGCGTGGAATCCAAACTTCTCGCGCGGCGTTTCCGCACTCAAGTCTGCATCCGTCTGCGGGCCGGCGGCGGGTGATGCCCAGCCCACTCTCCCTGCGAAAGCCGTGAACACGGCGCATACAATCAAGGCCGCACGTGAGTTTATGAAAATTCCAGCCATTTCTATCTCGATTTGAGCGAAGACATTCACGCTCGAGAGGACGCGCTGGGGCCGGTCAACGCATCAGCGCTTTGAAAATATACCCTACTAGGGTATGCTACATCAAGAGGTATGAATGCATGAGCCACGTGGCAAAAGAAAAGATAAAACTGCTGAATCGCATCAAGCGGTTGCGCGGTCAACTCGAGGCAATTGAGCGAGCGGTGACGAATGATCAGGAATGCGCCGACGTGTTGCAGCAAGCGACGGCATGCCGGGGGGCTCTCGATGGATTCATTGCCGAAGTCATTGAAGATCATATTCGCGAGCACATGATGGATCCGAAGGCGGGCCGGGATGATCCTCGGGCGGCGGCGGCCGAGGAGCTGGTGGAAATCGTGCATCAATACCTGAAAAAATGAATCGGTAAGCTGCTCGCCGTAAAGTGAGCGCCCGGCTCCCCGGCCGCGAGGCGACACGGATCATGAAAGGGTCGATATGAGCGAAGTGCCAAACGATTCCGATCGGCCGCCTGATGGGAAGGATCCGATCGCTCGGCGCGCGTGGCCTCCTCAGCGCCAGTGGCGGGTGGTGGGGATTGCCGCTGCATCGGTAGTCGCCGCCATACTGGTGCTTTGGCTCGCTCTGCGAATTCCCGGCTCGCGAGAACCGGCGGCCGCACCCGCCGCCGCACCGGCCGGCACATTTCGCCCCACCGACCAGCAACTCAAAACCCTGACCATTGAACCAGTAGGCACGCACGCCTTCGTCAGCGAGGAATTAACGGAAGGCAAGATCGCCGCCAACGCCGATCACGCAACCGCAGTGTTTACGCCTTTTTCAGGCCGCGTCACCCGCGTCATCGCCGGCTTGGGCGATACCGTCAAAGCGGGTGCGCCGCTTGCCACCCTGGAATCTCCCGAGTTCGTGCAGGCACAAAACGACCTTGAATCGGGTGCCGCTCAGCTGAAGCTCGCGCGCATCAATGAATCTCGTAAACACGCGCTATACGAGGCCAAGGGCGGCAGCTTGCAGGATTGGCAATCCGCGCAGGCGGAGCGGACCACGGCGGAAACCTCGTTGAACTCGATCCGCAATCGCCTGCGCATCCTGGGCAAATCGCCGCAGCAAATCACCCAGATGGAAAGCGCTCTGAAGATCAATCCTGTCGCGACATTGGCTGCGCCCATTGCCGGGGTGGTCATCGATCGTCAAGTCGGTCCCGGACAATTTCTGCAAGCCGGCGGCGGCACGCCGGTATTCACCATCGCCGATCCCTCGAGCGTTTGGCTGCTGGCCAATGTGCGCGAGACGGATGCAGGTCTCGTAGAGCTGGGACAACCGGTGGAGGTGCGCGTGCTGGCTTACCCTAAGCGTACTTTCAAGGCGCGGCTGACCTATGTCGGTGCGGTG
>JAQGOD010000260.1 GCA_028293775.1 Gammaproteobacteria bacterium | reverse complement strand
TCGCGACAATTCGCAGCGAGGCGATAAGCCCTATATCGCGATCAATTGCGCAGCGATTCCCGAGAATATGCTGGAAGCCAGTCTTTTCGGCCATGAAAAGGGCGCATTCACCGGCGCGCTGGCGGCGCACGCAGGGAAATTCGAGCAAGCGCAGGGCGGCACATTGCTGCTCGATGAAATCTCGGAAATGGACTTGGGGCTACAAGCCAAAATCCTCCGAGTCTTGCAGGAGCGCGAAGTCGAGCGCCTCGGCAGTACCCGCACCATCAACTTGGATGTGCGGGTGATCGCCACCTCGAACCGCGATTTACCCGAAGAAGTGCGCGCAGGGCGCTTCCGCGCCGATCTTTTCTACCGGCTCAACGTCATGTCGCTGCGTTTACCTGCGCTGCGCGAGCGTCGCGGCGACATCCTGCCCTTGGCGCGCCGCGCGATACAGGCGTGCGTGCGTGCAAGCCAGGCCGCGTTGAGCTTATCTGCCGCAGCAGAACAGAAGCTGATCGCCTACGACTGGCCGGGAAACGCGCGCGAATTGAACAACATCGTGCAACGCGCCGCCTGGCTGGCGGCCGGCGGCATCATCGACGCGCCCGACCTCGATACAGGGGTTGCGAACGCATCGTCCGAGGCCGCGCAAATTCAGGCCGCGATGCCGACTGCCGCGATGCCGAGTGCCGCGGGGGATGCCGGCTTGGACCGCGATCTCAAAGATCGCGAACGCGAATTGATACTGGCTACGCTGCGTCTCACGGGAGGCAATCGCAAGCTTACCGCGGAGCGCTTAGGAATTAGCCCGCGCACGCTGCGCCACAAGCTGCAGCAGTTCAAGGCGGCCGGCATCGTCGTGCCGCGGGTTCACGAACAACAATTCATGATGGTGTCACCATGAGCAGCATGCAAATCACACAAGTATTGGCGGAAATGCGCGCGTTGCAGGCGCGCGCCTCAGGGATCGCCGAATCACCGGTGATGCCGACGGCAGCGCAACCCTCGGAATTCGCCAATTTGATGAAAGGCTCCATCGACAGCGTCGCGGGCATGCAAAACCATGCAACGGCCATGGCGAGTGCTTACGAAGCCGGCGACAAGAGCGTCGATCTCACCAACGTCATGCTGGAAATGCAAAAGGCTTCGCTGGCTTTTCGCGCTATGACCGAGGTGCGCAACAAGCTGGTCGACGCCTACCAGCAAGTAATGAACATGCCGGTCTGATCAGACCGCCCCTTAAGATTTCGAGGTTCAATCCATGGCTGACATCGTACCCACTTCTGCACCCGCGCGAGGCCTGGCGGACATTCCCGGCCTCAAGCAGATCGGTTTGCTCGCGGGTGTTGCCGCGGCCGTTGCCGCAGCGATCTGGCTGGTGCTCTGGTCGCAAGGACAAAGCTACACCGTGCTCTATGGGCAGTTGTCCGAACGGGAGAGCGGGCAAGTCATGGACGCGCTCACGGCGGCGGGCATCGAGTTCAAGCTCAACCCATCGGGCGCCGTGTCGGTGCCTGAGTCCAAAGTGCAGGAAGCCCGCATTCGCTTGGCGAGCCAGGGATTGCCGCAAAGTGATTCGATGGGAATTGAAATGATTCAAAAAGAATCAGCGCTCGGCAACAGCACCATGATGGAAGGCGCGCGCTATCAGTCGATGCTCGAGACAGAATTGGCGCGGACCATCATCAAGGTGCAAGGTGTGCAGAGCGCGCGGGTGCACTTGGCGCTGCCGAAACCCTCGGTGTTTTTGCGCGATGCGCATAAGGCCACGGCGTCGGTCATGCTGCAGCTGTACCCCGGCAGGCGGCTCGAGCCGGGTCAAGTCGCGGCCATCGTGCATCTGGTGGCATCGAGCGTCCCGGAACTCGGCCCCAGCGATGTGACCTTGGTAGACCAGGCCGGCTCCTTGCTCAACTCGCCCGATGAAAATGCCGAGGCCGCCGCCAGTGCCCGTCAGTTCGAATACACCCGTAAGCTCGAGCAGAGTTACCAGCGGCGTATCGTCGAGTTGCTCGAACCCATGATAGGTCCGGGTCGCGTGCGGGCGACCGTCACCGCCGATCTTGACTACACCGTCACCGAATCGACGCACGAGAACTACGATCCGCAAAAGACCGCGGTTCGCAGTGAACAGACCAGCAACGAAAGCCGCAAAGGCGGGGAGGGCTCCGAAGGAATCCCCGGCGCCCTGAGCAACCAGCCGCCGGGTACGTCCGGCGCGCCGGTCATCCCCGGCGCGGCGACACCTGGAAACCCGGCCGCGCCCGGCGCACAGTCCGCGGCGGCGACAGGGCCCAGTTCCAGCGCCCAGCGCAGCACGCGCAATTTCGAAGTGGACCGCACTCTTTCGTATGTGAAGCAGCCGGTGGGTACGCTGAAGCGCCTCAATGTTGGCGTCGTGCTCGATGACTGGCAGAAGGTTGATGCCGACGGCAAGGTCACGACCGAGCCG
Organism: Gammaproteobacteria bacterium; assembly: GCA_028293775.1. The sequence continues at coordinate 7,243 of JAQGOD010000260.1, read as the reverse complement.
ATGAGCGATACCGATATCAAGCGCTTCACGCAGCTCATCAAGGAATCCATTGGTCTCAAGGATGATCGCGGGGATCAGCTGAATGTCTTGAATCAAGCTTTCAAGAGCAGCGTGGCCATCGGCCCGGTGGAAGGCTTGCCGCTGTGGCAACAGCCTTGGCTCACCCAGCTAGCCAAGCAAATCATCGGCGCCGCGCTGGTGCTGGTGGTGGCGTTCTTGGTGCTGCGGCCTTTGATGAAGTCATTGACGAAGTCTTCGGGCCGACTTTCTGCCAGCGCTGCGGAGGATGTCGAAGGCGATCGCTTGAGCCTGTCGGGCCAAGGAAAAGCCATCAAGCTAAGTCCAAGTTTTGAGCAGCAGATCGCGGCGGCGCGAACCCTGGTGGGCCAAGATCCCCGCCGTGCGGCGCAAGTCGTGAAGGACTGGGTATCCGCGGATGGCTGAAAAGGTTGACGAACTCGCCGGAACGCAGCGCGCCGCCATTTTGCTCATGAGCTTGGGCGAGCAGGATGCCGCCAACGTGCTTAAGCAACTCGATGCCCGCGAGGTCCAGAAATTGGGCATCGCGATGGCCGAGCTCAAGGAAGTGTCGCGCGAGCAAATGAGCGCGGTGCTCGACAAGTTCATCGGCATTGCCGATGCCAAGGCGAACATCGCCGCCGGATCTCAAGACTATGTACGGCGCGTGCTGACCCAAGCGGTGGGAAAGCAGAAGACCGATATGTTGCTCGATCGGGTATCGAATGGCCAGACCGGCCAGGGCATCGAGGCCTTGAAATGGATGGAAGCCAAGGCCGTCGCGCAGATCATTAGCGGCGAACATCCGCAGATCGCCGCCATCGTTTTGGCGCACCTGGAGCCGGAACAGTCAGCCGCGATTATGCCGCTGCTCAAGGATGATTTGCGCACCGAAGTGCTGATGCGCATTGCCTCGCTGAACGAAGTGCCGCAGTCCGCGCTCACGGAACTCGATCAGCTGGTCGAGAAACAGGCGAATGTCGCGCCGCCGACGCCGCTGCGGCGCGTCGGTGGGGCGCGAACGGCAGCCAATATCCTGAACGCCATGGAGCGCGAAAAGCTCACCGAGGAACTCGGCAAAATCGAGAAGGCCGACGGCGAGATGCATCAGCAGATCAAGGATCTTCTCTTTGTCTTCGACAACCTGTTGGATGTCGATGACCGCGGGATTCAGGCGTTGCTGCGCGAAGTGGGCTCCGACACGCTCGCGGTAGCGCTGCGCGGCGCCGAACCTGAAGTGCAGGAAAAAGTACTGAAGAACATGTCGAAGCGTGCTGCGGAAATCCTCAAGGACGATATGGAAGCACGCGGTCCAGTGAAGCTTGTGGATGTCGAAGCGGCGCAAAAGGAAATCATCGTCATCGCGCAACGCATGGCCGAAGAAGGCACCATCAGCCTCGGCGGCAAGGGCGCGGGCGAGTTTGTCTGACGTGAGCTCAAAGCAGGCGGCTGTGGCGTTGTGGACCGTACCCGACATGGAGGGCCTTCCTGCGCAGCAACGAATGCCCACGGTCGGCGGTCTGGCGGATCTGCAGGCCGAGGCGCACAAAGAGGCGTTCGAACAGGGGCTCGCGGAGGGACGCGAAGCGGGACGCGCCGAGATTCGGGCGCAGGTCGAACGGCTCGCAGGCATGTTCTACGATTTGGCGAAGCCATTCGATGTTCTCGACGCGGAGGTCGAGCGCGAGCTTCTAACATTGGCCATGGCACTTGCCCGGCAAATCGTGCGCCGCGAGCTCAAAACCGACCCAACTCAAATTATCGGCATCATCCGTGAAGCCATCGCGGCGCTGCCGGTGGCGACGCGCGATGTGCGCGTGCATCTGCACCCTGAAGATGCGGCGGTGGTGAAGGAACACTTGGCGCCCACCGAAAACGAGCGCGCCTGGACCATTATCGAAGATCCCGTCATGGCGCGAGGCGGATGCCAGATCTCTACCGCCACCTCGCGAATCGACGCGCGCCTCGAGACTCGGCTTGGCAGCATCTTGAGTGAACTGCTGGGCACTGAGCGGCACGCGACCGTGCCCCGCGGCGGCGCCGCTTCATGACCCCGCCCTCGACCATGCCGTCCAGGCAAAAGGGCTGGATCGAAACCATCGTTCAAGCACGCGAGCGCATGGCCAGTGTGGCCGAGTTCGTGGTCGAAGGAACGCTCAACCGCATGGTCGGGATGACGCTCGAGGCCGTCGGTTGCGAGGCCGCGGTTGGCGGCCGCAGCCTGGTCGACACCGCGGAGGGCAAACAGATCGAAGCGGAAGTTGTTGGCTTTTCCGGCGACAAGTTGTTCTTGATGCCCACGGGCGACATCCGCGGCGTCATGCCCGGCGCGCGGGTCATTCCCACGCGCAGCGAGTCCTCATTCGCGATGGGGGATGAACTCCTGGGACGGGTGCTGGATGGCGCCGGTCGGCCGCTCGATGGATTCGGCGAACTGCGCTGCACCGACCGCGTATCTCTGGCCGGAGAACCCTTGAATCCGCTCATGCGGCGTGCGATTCGGGACCCGCTCGATGTGGGCGTGCGTTCCATCAATGCGCTGCTGTCGGTCGGCGGCGGACAGCGCATCGGGCTGTTTGCAGGGTCCGGGGTGGGCAAGTCCGTGCTGCTCGGCATGATGACCCGATACACCAAGGCCGACGTGACCGTGGTGGGACTGATCGGCGAGCGCGGCCGTGAGGTACAAGATTTCGTCACCAATACCTTGGGGCCTGACGGCATGCGCCGCGCCGTGGTGGTGGCCACGCCGGCCGACAATCCGCCGCTGATGCGTCTGCACGGCGCCTGGCTTGCAACCGCCATTGCCGAATATTTTCGCGATCGGGGACTCAAAGTACTCCTGTTGCTCGATTCGCTCACTCGTTTCGCGCAAGCGCAACGCGAAATCGCGCTGGCCATCGGCGAACCTCCCGCCACCAAGGGCTATCCGCCTTCCGTGTTCGCACGCCTGCCGCAGCTGGTCGAGCGCGCCGGCAACAGTGACCGGGGTGCGGGATCGATCACCGCTTTCTATACGGTGCTGGTGGAAGGAGACGATCAAAATGATCCGATCGCGGATGCAGCCCGTGCGATCTTGGACGGGCACATCGTGTTGTCGCGCCGCTTGGCGGAAAACGGCCTGTATCCTGCGATCGATGTCGAGGCCTCGATCAGCCGGGCGATGCACCAGATCGCCACGCGTGAACAGCTCGATCTGGCGAACCGCTTCAAGCAGGTATATTCGACTTATCAGCAGAATCGAGACCTCATTACCGTCGGCGCTTATCGCCGCGGTTCGGACCCGCGGGTGGACCTCGCCGTCGAGCAGTGGCCTAAAATGCTCGAATTCTTGAGGCAGGACATGTATGAGCCGGTGGGTATCGAGCGAAGTTATGCGGATCTCAAGCAACTCGTGACGCAGTTCTCGGCACCAGCGGCGTCAACGGGCCGATAGTGCACCGAACATGATGAAGTCCAAACGATTTGAGCCCATCCAGGAGATCGCCACCACTTCGGCGAACGAGCTGAGCCGCAGCATGGCCGAGGCCGGGCGCAAGGTCGCCGACCTTGAGCATCAACTCGAGCAGCTACAGAACTACCGCGATGAGTACGTGCGCAACTCTGCGCAGCCCAACGGTGCCATCGACGCGGTCAGGCTGCAAAATTATCGCTCGTTCCTGGACCGCTTAGGGGAGACGCTGAACCATCATTTGAAATCGCTCGACGTCGCGCGCAAGGAGTTCGAGAAACGCCGTGCACAGTGGAGCGAGAAGCGTGTCGAGGCTGAATCGCTGAATCGGGTGGTGGACCGCTTTCGCAAAGAAGAGCGGCACGCAGCGGATCGGAAGGAGCAGCGCGAAGGCGATGAGGCGGGCATGCGCTTGCTGGCTGGCCGCGTCGATACCGGAAGCATTTAGCTAAGGCGTGATACTCTCGGCGCGATGACCAGCATTTGGGTCGATGCCGACGCCTGTCCCGGCGTAATAAAAGAAATTCTGTTTCGTGCTGCGAAGCGCACCGGCGTAGACATCACGCTGGTGGCCAATCAGGCGCTGCAAATTCCCAAAATCCCAAGCGTCCGCGCCGTCCAGGTCTCCCCCGGATTCGATGTGGCCGACGCGGAAATCGTAAAACGCGTCGCGGCAGGAGATCTCGTGGTCACGGCCGATATCCCGCTGGCGGCCGAGGTGATTGCCAAGGGTGCCGAGGCACTCAATCCACGCGGCGAACGCTATTCCTCGGATACGATACGCGGCGTGCTAGGCATGCGTGATTTCATGGACACGATGCGATCGAGCGGCGTCGTGGGTGGCGGACCGCCGCCGCTCTCTCAAGCCAATCGCAACGCCTTTGCGGCCCAGCTCGACACGTGGCTGGCCAAGCGGCCGCCCCAATGATCGAAAATGAAGAATCCCGGGTACCGGCGGCCGGCGAACCGGCGGCGGGCACGCCGGTGCAGGTGCCTTACACCGAGTTGTCGCCGGATTTGCTGCACGCCGTGGTCGAATCCTTCGTGCTGCGCGAGGGCACCGATTACGGCGAGAAGGAACTCACTCTGCAGGCCAAGGTGGAGCGAGTCATCGCGCAGCTTAAACGCGGAGAGGTCAAAATTATTTTTGACCCGGAATCCGACAGCGTGACCCTCATACCCGGGCAATCTGATGGTGCGCCGAAGCGCTAAGTCCTCGCGCGGCTCCAAATTCGCACGGCGCGCCGCCCGCGGGTGGCGCGGCACCAGGAGACTCGCTCGCCGCGTGAAGCGCTGGTGGCGCCCGGCACCGCGCTCCGCGAAAGTACTCATGGGCCTGGCCGTCATTCTGATTGTTTGGCTGAGCGCAAACTGGATCTTCCAGGTTCTACGCAAGCCCTCGGAGTTGTTCTTTCCGGTCAGCGGGACCTTGAACAAGACACCGGTTGAAACCTGGCGCGAGTACTCGCCAATCTTCAGAAAATATTCCACCGGCATCATGACGCCCGACCTATTGGCCGCCCTGGCCCAGGTGGAGGCTTCAGGAAATCCGGTGGCGCGCACTTACTGGCGTTGGTCGTGGGCATCGCAGCCGTTTGAGTTGTATCGGCCGGCGTCCACCTCGGTGGGCATGTACCAGATTACCGACGGCAATTTCGCGGAAGCCAGGCGCTATTGCATCCACGATCATAAGGTCGTCGATGATGGGCCTTGGAACAATTGGCAGTCCTGCTGGTTCGCCAGCTTGTATTCCCGGGTAATCCCAAGCGATGCGGTCGAACTGACATCGGCCTATTTGGACCATAGCGTCACGGCCATCCTCGAGCGCCACCGCATCGGCTCGGCAACCCTACAGCACAAGCAGACGCTGGCTGCTTTGATTCATTTGTGCGGCGCCGGCGCGGGCGATGAGTTTGCCAAGCGCGGCTTTCGGTTGAGCGAAAGTCAACGCTGCGGTGATCATCAGGCGCAGATTTATCTGGCTCGCGTCAACGCGATGAAAGAGATTTTCGACCGCTTCGTGAACGAGGCGAAGCAGTGAGACGGCAAGGTCTTTGGATACCTGGGATGCCCGATTTCGATGCGCGCTGGTGTATGCTTTCAAAAAATTTACTCCGCTCCAGGTACTTCAGGAGAGCATCAACTTGCGATTTGTTCCGCTGATCGTCGCCCTGTTCACCATTCAATTTGCGCACGCGCAGGCAGCCCCAGCCGAGCTGGAGCCCGTTCAACACGAATTCATCATCAAGGATTTCAAGACCGAGAGCGGCACCGTGCTGCCCCAAGCGCACGTTGTTTACGGCACCTACGGCAAGCTCAACTCGAAGGGCGATAATGTCATTCTTCTGCCATCGCACTACATGGCGGAGATGCACGGCTACGCTTGGTTGATCGGTCCGGGCAAGGCGCTCGATCCGGATAAACTGTTCTTGGTCACCAGTGAGCTATTTGGGAATGGACGCTCATCCTCGCCCAGCAATACGCCGGAACCACTGCATGGTCCGCGGTTTCCGCTCACCAGTATCCGCGACAACGTCCAAGCCGTGCATCGCTTGCTGACTGAGCAACTGCATGTGAAGCACCTGCGTGCCGTCATCGGATTCTCAATGGGGGCGCAGCAAGCATTCCAGTGGGCGGTGAGCTATCCGGAGTTCATGGACGGGATCGTGGCCACATCCGGCACCGCAAAAACCTACGGCCATGGCATCGTGCGGCTCGAAGGCGAAATCGCGGCACTCACCGCCGACGCGGCCTTCGAGGGCGGCGACTACAAGACGCAGCCGACCAAGGGCATTCAGGCTTTCTCCATGGTCTGGGCGGGCTGGTTATTTTCGCAGGAATGGTGGCGCCAGGAGTTGTGGCGCACCAACACCGCCTTCGGCAAGACCTTTGACGAAGTCGTGGAGCACTTCCGCGCGAATTTCATTCCCGGAGCGGATGCGAACAATTTAATCTTGCAGATGCGCAGCTGGGAGTTCCATGACGTCGGCAAGACGCCGCCTTTTCATGGCGACGTCGAGGCGGCACTGCGTTCCATCAAAGTGCCGGTGCTTTACATGCCCTCCGAAACCGACCTGTACTTCCCCATCACCGATGCGCGATTTGAAGCGGCGTTCATTCCGAATTGCACGCTGGCGATTATTCCTTCTTTGTGGGGTCATCCGGCAGGTGCCGGTGTGGCGCCCGCGGATGGAACATTTCTCAATGACCATGTGTCGACATTTCTTGCCGGCATCGGCAAGCACTAGCCGCGATGAGCTTCAAGACGTGGCTGCTGTTTCTGATGATGGAGACCGCGCTGTCGTTGTCCCCGGGCCCGGCCGTGTTCTATGTCGTCTCGCAAGGCGTACGCGGCGGGTTGCGCCGCACCTTACCGGCTGCGGCCGGGATTCTCACCGCGAACGGAATTTACTTCGCGCTCTCGGCCACCAGCTTGGGAGCCCTGATTGCGGCAAGCGCGAGGTTCTTCACCATCGCCAAGTGGGTCGGCGCGGCATATCTCATTTTTTTAGGGATCAAAGCGCTGCGCGCCGCTAACTCCATGCATGCTGTTGCGCTGGAAGAGGGGCTTGAGCAAAAGAAGCCCAATCTCGGCGTGTATGCGGGGGCGCTCACCTTGCAATTGGCCTCCCCCAAGGCCCTTCTATTCTTTCAGGCGCTGTTGCCGCATTTCATTGACCCGGCGACTTCGGTCGTGCCGCAAATGTTGATCTTGGCCGCGACATCCATGGTGCCGGAATTTTTTATCTTGACCGGGTACGGATGGCTGGCGCATCG
>JAQGOD010000480.1 GCA_028293775.1 Gammaproteobacteria bacterium | reverse complement strand
TGTTGTCATTGAGGCCCTCGGGGAGGCTCAGCACCTTGGCCTTCGCTACTACATCCCGTCCATCCGTACTACCGCACGTATTATCTCGGTTCGGTTGATTGGTAGTGGTGCACCGTATCTGGCCGGGTAAGTAAGTAGCGGTCGTCTTCCGGATAATAACGGGCACGTCCAATGTCGTCACCGGCAAATGTCGCTATCGACGCGTTGTCCTTCCACCAGCTCAGCGTGACGATCTCCGAGCGCTCGTCGTCCAAATCGCGAACTGCGACGACCGCGCCGAGGTTGCCGGAAGCCTCTCGGTAACCAGCTAAGCCGGTGGATACCACGTATTTCACGTACTCATCCTTCAATGCGCGTCGGATTTCTGCGCGCCATTCTCGCAAAATCGCCATCTACCTCTCCTTCGCTGGAACGGGTGTTAAACCTTGCCCCGCGCCGTTGTCGCTGTGACTGAGTTCGACTGGATTCGCTCAACTAAGTTCGGCGCTCTTAACTGATGTCAGCGATCACTGGTCCGTGGATCATAGTCGCTCGGCGCCGCGCAGCACGGCGTTCCCAGCCCGATCGCGGCTCGACCCAGAGATTTGGAGGCGGGACCCAGAGTGTCTTGTTCAATAGTATGTGAATAAGGCGGCCGGTCCCGGGGACGGAAACTGTAAGATTTCCCCGGTTCCACTAAAACATCGATGATCCCTTTCTCGGTTCGCACGGATTCGGCTGCCGCACCCGAGATCGACTCCACCACATCGCGATCATTCCAGGGACTGATGATTTTAAACGCGTGCGTTGCCGCGCCGATGATTCTAAACTCGCTAACCACGCCGCGCAGCACGTCGACCGAAACGCGTGCGTTGCCGCGCACGAATACCGTGCCGCTCATGGTCCACTCCATCGGCGCGGCTGGAGCAATACGCAATACTTCACCGTGATCCTGAACCAACGCTTCGGACAGGGCTAGCGCAACAACGGCCGCCTGCTCAATGTAGAATTCACCGCTCCCGCCGCCCCCGTCGGCCATGCCATTCGGATAAGCTTGATACAGCTGGGTGAGCGCATACAGGCTTTGCGCAAGTTCGGCCGCCAGGCCGAGTCGGGCGGCATGAATAGGATCGTTGCTCCAAGTTGCAAGATTACGAAACGGGCGATAGGCATAGGTCCGCCGCGCATTTTCGAACAGCGCGCTGTCTTGGTTGACCAACCCGTACGGCCACACCGGTTCCAAACCAATATTTTCGCTGTTTCGCGCCGGCGAATTGAAATCAAAACTCGGTGCGATGATCTCACCCGGCCCTTGTGCCGCGGCAGGCGACAAAGCATCCGGCCTGCCATGTGTTTGCATGAGTGGCAATACCGGCGTCCTTTCCAGGGCTTCGGTCAGTTTCTGCGCGAGTTCGGTATCCCGCCCTAACAGATGCGCCGCCTGAATGGTGGCGGGATATAGCATGCGAATCGCCGAGAGGTCCGTAGTTGGGTCGATGACATCGTGTTGCGTCTCATGAGCGTTCGATGGATGGGTGTGAAGCAGGCCATCCTCACCGGGTTTCTGATAGGCGAGCAGAAAACGCGCAGCGTCCGCCATCAACACATAATTCTTCTCTAGAAACGCGCGATCACCAGTCTTAAGAAATGTCTCCCATGCCCATAGACCCACTTCGGCCCCGGTAGTAAGCGTACGAGCATTGGACGTGGAAGACCACGTGCCATCACAGCTGTGGGTGATAATTGCAAAGGGCCTTAACTCATCGCTCTCGAATTCGACGCCCACGCCGTTGAAACGCATGGTCTCGGGAATGCATATACCCTCTCGCCCGGCCATCTTGGCTCGAGTCCAGCGGCGAATGGTGTCGAGATTATTACGGTAGAGCGCGAAAAACGGTTCATTGAGTTCGGGAAGGCCGGCGCTTAGATTTGCGGCCACCTGCATCCGCAAGTTCCAGGCCCAAAATGCAGCAGGGTCCCAGAAATGCACATCCTTTACCGCGGAGAACATATCCGCGACGCCCGCTTGCGATCCGGGTATCTCGCCGCCGTTTTGCGCGGCCGAGGCATACAGAAATATCATCCTCAGCGACTCGAAGTAACTGGCACTGCCGTCCTTCGAGGAGGCAACGATAAGGTCAGCCTTGGTCCAGAAATCATTCCACCAACGCTGAGAAGCTAGTTCGTCAACGGACGCGTCGAGAGTTTTCGAGGCAATCTCAACCGGGTCACCCATGCCGTCAAAAGCAGGTGCTGCGACGATCAGGCGAAACTTACCATCCAACATGGGCCGAAAGCGCAGCGCTACGGTACGGCTACCGATTTTCAACGGCAGGATATTTCTGCCCGATACGCGCATCGCGGCCAACGATCCAAAGGGCAAACCGGACGCGCCGGGCAGCTTGGTGTCCAGCCAGTGTTCGGCCAGCATGACCTTGTTCTGCTGAACGATCACCCGCGGTGCGCGCGGCGCCCAGAGCTTGAGGAATACCGTCTGCTCCAAATCAGGATTGGCACCGGACACATCAATGATCAATCGATCCCAATCTCGATCGACCCTTACTCGAGCACTCATGCCGGCGCCGGCTTGGTGCCATTCGCCGTCAAATAGGGCCAGTCGCGCGGTGAACCCCTT
>JAQGOD010000443.1 GCA_028293775.1 Gammaproteobacteria bacterium | reverse complement strand
TCTGGCGCTACTCATGCCCGTCACCGTGGTCATCATTTGGTTTCAAATCTTGCTCAATCCGTTGCCGGTACCCTTGGCCACGGTTGTCGTGGCAGTCCTTTGCGAGGTGATGCTGATTCGTGCTTATGCAGGCTCCTATGCCTGTGTGTTTAGAGGGCGCAGGGCACCGTAACATTTTACGCTTCGCCTGTCCGCGTGATCCAAGCCAGAAGCAGAGCGACACAACTCCCCGCAAGAGCGATGGGCAAGAGATCCATCAGTAGTTGCGAGGGGCCATGTCCAGCCGCCTTCAGTGCTCCTCCTAATTTGGGGCCGGCAATCGAGCCAATGCGGCCCATGGCGACGGCGACCCCGATCCCGACGCCGCGGATGGTGGTGGGATAGGGAAGCGGAGCCATCGCGTAAAGAAATGCCTGTGCGGACATGACCGAGCATCCCAATAAAAATACCGTCACGGCGATGACGCCGATTTCAGCCGGCGCCTTGGCTAAAGCGATCACTAAAATCGGCAGCGTGAAGAAGGTGACCAAGATGCCGAGGCTACGCAGCCGTCCCTGCATGAGGTATCCGATCAGAAGCGCGGCGAGTGCGCCACCGATGTTGAAACCGATTTGCGCGCCGGCGGCTTGAACGCGGGTCAACCCGTTGCTGACAAGCAAAGTTGGGAGCCAATTCAGCAATAAATAGAGCAGTAACAACCCGAGAAAAAAACTTACCCACAGCAAGAGCGTGGGCAGCGCGCGCCTCTCGGTGAATATCGCGGCGAAACTACCCCGCTTGGGCATGGCCACCAACGTGCCAACGTCGGCCGCGGTCTTCACCCGCTGGAATGCAGCGGACTCGCGAAGGCTGAAGATCATGACCGGCGCGAGCAAAAGGGGAGCTACGCCCCCGGCCACGAATATCCAGCGCCATTGGGAAGACGCGAGAACGATGCTGATGAGGCTAGCGATCGCACCCCCGAATGGGGTGCCGGCGTAGACCATCGCCACGCTCGAGCTTCGGCGATTGGCGCTGGCGGTTTCGGCGACCAAGGCCAGAACCATGGGCAGTGCTCCTCCCAATCCCAATCCCGTCAATAGTCTCGCGCCGGCCAGCGCTTCGATGTTCGCGGCCAGCGGCGTAAGCAAGGAAAACAATCCGAACAACGCGACGGACGTAACCAATACCACTTTGCGTCCAATACTATCAGCCAGCCTTCCGCCGACCAGCGCTCCCAGAAACAACCCTACGGTGCTTGCGCTGAAGAAGGTGCCCAACTGGTTCGCTGCAGGCTTGAACTCGGCGGCGATTCCAGGGGCGGCCACGCCCGCCGCTTGCAAATCTATGCCCTCGCACAGGGCCACCAGCACACACAACACAATGGTGGTTCGGACTGCGGCGGGGTTCCGATCATCATCTCGCATTGTTCTGTGTATCGATTGCTTGATTGCCATCGAAAATAGCATCATTCGAGCCATGCAAGTTCGGTTGGAATCGCATGCCGTAGGAGCGCACGTCGTTGCCTTCGCCGCGCCGTAAGATCCCGAGCTTTTCCCTTTACGGTGAGCACTGCGCCGCGTTCGCACAAAACAACTCACTGCACATCGAAAGCATCCAATCGCGAAGCTGTAAATATCTCTGGAACATCGAGACCCACCGCCACACGCAACTATCCCAGCTCGTGCTCGTCACCACGGGGCCGGCCACCGTACACCTGGACGACCGTCGGTACGACTTCAAAGGCCCCGCGGCGATGATCATTCCGACCGGCACCATTCACAGCTTTCACTTCAGCGCAGAGACAAAGGGGCACGTGCTGACGGTGGATCTGGAGCGCCTGTTGAATACAGCCGGTCCAGCCCATCAAGTACCCATTCAAAGCTTATTCTCGTCGTCACGCGCGATTGACCTCAGCGCAGAAGAAGCCTTGAGTCAGCGAGCCGAACAATTGATGCAATTACTCGAACGCGAATTCAAGCAACCCGACGGCCTGTTCAGGCCGGTGTGCGGTTGGTTGGCATGCTGCACACTGAGTGTGCTGTCGCACGCAACCTTGGAACGGGCGGTCGAGAGCCTCGGGGGAACCGGCGTCCAACACTTGCGCAGATTTCGGGTGCTGATCGAGACGCAGTATTCACAGCACTGGCCCGTGCAACGCTTCGCACAGGAACTGGGTATTTCGGAGACCAGCCTCAATCGGCTATGCCGGCGCCTGGCGGGCACGACGGCATTCGATATGATTCAACGGCGTGTTGCGCTTGAGGCTCGTCGAAAACTGGTCTATTCGACCAATTCCGTCAGCGGCATCGCCGAGGAACTGGGGTTCAAGGACGTTGCGTATTTCTGCCGTTTCTTCCGCCGCCACAGCGGTGCGTCGCCCAACCATTTTCGGCGCCATCACGGTGTCGGATAAGTGCCACTGCGTATCCGGATAGTGCAATAGCGCGCATTTTCCGCTGTTAGGCTGCGGTCATGCTTCGCACCCAGGTGGCCATTATTGGCGCAGGTCCTTCGGGATTATTGCTGTCGCAACTTCTATATCTGCAGGGCATCGACAGCATCGTCGTGGAGCGCCAGGCCCGGGAATATGTTGCCGCGCGAATTCGTGCCGGTGTCCTAGAGCAAGGCACGGTCGAACTGTTGCTCGAGGCGAAACTCGGCACACGCATGCTGAAGGAACGCCTCGTACACGAGGGCTTTGAACTGGGGTTCGCGGGGCGCACCGTGCGCGTGGACCTCAAGGGCCTTACGGGCAGGGCCGTCTCGGTTTATGGGCAAACCGAAGTCACCAAGGATCTCCTCGATGCGCGCATGGCGGCCGGCGCCAAAATGATCTTCGAGGCAGCCGACGTGGCGGTCGAAGGTATCGATACTAAACATCCGACCGTGCGCTTCAGCCACGACGGAAAGCCTCAAGAGGTGGTCTGCGACTTCGTCGCGGGGTGCGACGGCTATCATGGTGTCTGTCGCCAGACTATTCCAAAGGGCTCCCTGCAGACCTATGAGCGTCTATATCCTTTCGGCTGGCTCGGCATCCTCGCCGACGTTCCGCCGGTGTCCCACGAATTGATCTACTCAAACCATGCGCGCGGTTTCGCCTTGTGCAGCATGCGCTCGCAAGCCCGCAGCCGCTACTACGTACAGTGTGGCCTCGATGAGAAATTGGAGGAGTGGCCCGACACTCGCTTCTGGGACGAATTGAGATCTCGCCTGCCGGAGGAGGTCGCCGATGCGGTGGTCACGGGGCCTTCGATCGAGAAGAGCATCGCTCCGCTGCGCAGTTTCGTCGTCGAGCCGATGCGATTCGGACAATTGTTCTTGGTGGGCGACGCCGCACACATCGTGCCGCCGACCGGCGCCAAGGGGCTCAATTTGGCGGCCGCCGATGTGCGGGTGCTCTACCAGGCCGTGGTGGAGTACTACCGCACCGGCAGAACCGAGCAGCTGGACCGCTATTCCGAGAAGTCCCTGCAGCGTACCTGGAAGGCAGTGCGCTTTTCGTGGTGGTTCACGTCCATTTCACACAAATTTTCCGATGACGCCTTTGCGCACAGACTGCAGTTGGCCGAACTCGACTACTTGGCGGGGTCCACCGCGGCGCTGATGAGCCTGGCGGAAAATTACGTGGGCTTACCCTTCGAGTAGGAGCTGCCGCTCCAAGCGATCCAGCGTGCGCATCGCCGGCAAACACTGCGCCACGCTCGCATTTGGTTCGCGGCCCTCGCGAATCGCGGCGAAAAATTCGCGATCCTGCAGTTCGATGCCGTTC
>JAQGOD010000435.1 GCA_028293775.1 Gammaproteobacteria bacterium | reverse complement strand
TCGTGATTACGAATCAGTCTGGCGTCGGTAGAGGTTTCTTTTCGGTCGAACGACTCGAGGAAATGAACGCTCGCCTCCATGCCATGGTTGAAGCGCTGGGGGTTCGTCTCGAGCGAATCTACTATTGTCCGCACCGCCCCGACGCGGGTTGCAATTGCAGAAAGCCTGCACTCGGCTTGTTGAAACAGGCAGCGTCCGAATTGGGCTTCAATCCACGGCGGATCGTGGTCATCGGCGACAAACAATCCGACATTGAGTTCGGCCAATGCGCGGGGGCGAAGACGATATTGATTGCGGACGATTCATCCACACTCACGATGCGGGCGAAACCGGATTTAGCGACGTCGAACCTGCTGAGCGCGGCTCGGGCGGTGACCACGCTCGGGTGGTGAAAATGTAGCGCCTGTGGGAACCCTTCCAAAACGCCCCCAAGCCATTGACGACTGAAGAAGTTATGGAGCGGGAAACGAGGCTCGAACTCGCGACCTCAACCTTGGCAAGGTTGCGCTCTACCAACTGAGCTATTCCCGCGGCGTGCATACGCGTCTAAACAGACGCGCAATTGTAGGGCTCTAACGCTGAGAGTCAAGGAGCAGTAGCTGAAAACCGCGGCTAAGTTCTTGAAGCAACCCGACAATTCCCATTGCCGCATGCTCCCCTGCCCGCGCCTCGGCCGCCTACAGGTTCGAGCTATCCCGAAGCTCAGGCCACGCCAGCCGCAAATAGGCAATCATCGACCATAGCGTCAACACCGCCGCGACCGCGGTTAAAATCAGCCCGAGCCGATAGATCGGTACAGTCAGCAAATCGTGCCGAAACAACATCATCGAGAGGCCGAAGATTTGCATGATGGTCTTGTACTTGGCCAGCATCGAGACTTTGATGCGTCCGCGGGCGCCGATTTCGGCCATCCATTCGCGTAGCGCCGATACCGCAATCTCACGCCCAATGATGACGGTGGCCATGATCACGACAAACCAGCGGGGATCTGCGCTGACGATCAGCACCAGCGCAGCAGCGACGATCAATTTATCCGCGACCGGATCGAGAAACGCGCCCAACCGCGAGGTCAACCCGAGCTTGCGCGCGAAATACCCATCGAGGCTATCGGTGATACCCGCCAATGCAAAGCCGACGCCGGCAGCCGGATGCGCCCACCAGAACGGCAGATAAAAGAGAATCACCACGCCCGGAATCATCAGAATGCGCAGCCACGTTAGCGTGTTTGGCAGATTCCAATGAGACTTGGGTCTAACGACCGGGATGGAGGTGTTCATAAATTACCTCGGCAAGCTCCCGCCCGAGACCGCGAATCTGGATAAAGTCATCGATGCCTGCACGGAGAATTCCTTGTAGGCCGCCGAACTGTTTCAGCAGCTCGCGCCGTTTGACTGGCCCCAATCCCGGAATGGTTTCAAGTATCGACTGGTTATGGCGTTTGGCTCGTTTTCGGCGATGTCCGGCGATGGCGAACCGGTGCGCCTCGTCGCGCACGCGCTGAATCAGGTGCAAAGCACGTGAATCAGGGGGAAGTATAGTGGGGGTGTCCTGGCCCAACAAGAACAGTTGTTCCTGGCCCGCCCGCCGATCGACGCCTTTCGCCACGCCGATCAATGTAATTCCCTCGATGCCCAGCTCTTCGAGCACTTTGGCTGCTTCCGCCAATTGGCCCTTGCCGCCGTCGATCAACAATACATCCGGTTTTACGATTTCACCGTCCCGAACGCGCTTGTAGCGCCGCGTCAACGCCTGATACATCGCCGCGTAGTCATCTCCGGGCTGTATCCCGCTGATGTTGAAGCGCCGGTAGTCGCTCTTTAACGGACCCTCTTCGCCAAAGACTACGCAGGAGGCAACAGTGTCGGTACCGCCCGTGTGGCTAATATCGAAGCATTCAAGGCGGTGCGGCGCCTCTTCGAGATCGAATACCTCGCGCAAATCCTCAAGGCTCGATTCGATGCCCGCTCGGGCGAGGCGCCGCATATTGAGCGCCTGCTCCGCGTTGTTGTGCATCATCTCGAGCCAGCGCGCGCGGATTCCGCGGACCGAAGAACAAATCCGCACTTTGTGGGATAGACGGTCAGCAAGGGTTGATTCCAGCAGCTGCATTTCGTCGAAATCTTGTTCCACGATGATTTCGGCCGGCGCGTCGCGCTCCAAATAATATTGCATGACAAATGCGGCCAGCACTTCAGGTAACTCAGCAAAGGGCGCTTTCGGAAAAAACGTGGTGCTGCCAAGGCTGCGGCCTGCCCGCACGAACATCAAAGCAACGCAGAACTCCCCATTGGCGGCTGCGATGGCGATCACGTCGGCATCGTGATCAGCTCCCGCCGTGACGATCTGTTGGGCCTGAATGACTTTGAGCTTCGCCAGCTGGTCTCGCAGCTGAGCAGCCTCTTCAAACTCCAGCCGTTCCGCGGCGCCTTCCATCCGACGAGCGAGATCCTCGCCGACTTCGGCATTCCTGCCCTCCAGCACCTTGATCGCCGCGCCTACGTCGCGCGCGTAATGCTCCTTGGACACCAATCCTACGCAAGGTGCTGTGCAGCGCTGGATCTGGTACTGCAGGCAAGGCCGGGAGCGGTTTGCAAAATAGGTGTCGTCGCAGTTGCGTATGCGAAATAGCTTCTGCAGCTGCTGCAATGTATCGCGCACGGCGCCTGCTGAAGGGTAAGGGCCGAAGTATTTCCCCGGTTCTTTGCGCGAGCCGCGGTAAAAATTCAGCCGTGGAAATTCGTGGTGGGTCTCCAAATGCAAATAGGGAAAACTCTTATCGTCGCGCAGCACGACGTTGAAGCGCGGCCGATGTTTCTTGATCAGGTTGTATTCGAGAAGCAACGCTTCGGTATCAGAGTTGGTGATGGTAACTTCCATGTTTACCGTCTTGGCGATCAAGGCTTGGACTTTGGGCTGGACATTGCTCGGCTGAAAATAGGACGCAACCCGGCTCTTGAGATTCCGAGCCTTGCCGACATACAGAATCTGCCCGTCGATATCCAACATGAGGTAAACGCCTGGACGGCCCGGCAGGCTGTCGACAAACAGCTTGGGGTCAAAACGTGCCTGCTCAGGGGAAAAATCAGGATTCATGGTTTGGCCGCGCCCTGGGCGAGCTGCCGCGCTCTTCCGATGACTTGCTCAAACATATCGGTCGTGAGCCGGCGAGTCTGAGTGTTGTAACGGCTGCAGTGATAGGAATCCAATAGAACCCTGCCCTCTCCCAAATCATGTTCCGCGGCGTGTGCAAAGCGAAATCGGGGCACCGGCAATCCATACGCGCGCAGCACCGCCACGTGCGCGATGGAGCCGAGCGCCAGAATTACGCGAGCGCTATGGCTTGCCTTGAGTTCCGCCTGCAGGTAGGCGTTGCATTCCTTGATTTCGGCGGGCAAGGGCTTGTTGGCCGGGGGAAGGCATTTCACCGAATTGGTAATTCGGGCATCCAGAAGCCGCAATCCGTCATCCGCCGCGATCGATTCAGGGGCCGAGGCAAGTCCGAACTTGTGTAGCGTTCGGTATAGCAATATGCCGGCGTGGTCGCCGGTGAAGGGGCGCCCGGTGAGGTTGGCGCCGTGCAGGCCGGGAGCCAGGCCCACCAGTACGATGTGCGCTAGCGGGTCGCCGAAGGGCGGCACGGGGCGGCAATAATAACCCGGCTCGGCGACATGAACGGCGTCCAAGAATGCCGCAAGACGAGGGCAGCGCCGGCAATCGGCGTCAAAAATGGGATGCATACGCGAAAAGGTGTATCACAACGCCCAATGCAATAAAAAACGGGCTACGCGGAACACCGCGTAGCCCGCCATCGATCGCGCCTGGACTTTGGACTAACCCGAGCGCAACTGAACCTGGCCCAGTAGGCTTAAGAACCGTCAGACCCCCCTCACCGGAGGAAAATTCCTCGCAGTTAGCCAATTATTTTTGTTGGCT
>JAQGOD010000433.1 GCA_028293775.1 Gammaproteobacteria bacterium | reverse complement strand
CAGTTTACGGCCGTACTGTCGAGGCGTTGCTCACGTTGGCGGCGGATCCCAAGGCCTCGCTCGCGGTGCGCGCCATCACGTATGCGAAACTGAGCGAGATCAAGGCCCGCAGCGGCCCGAATGCGCCCGTGGCAGCTTATCTCGCCCATCGTATCCAGCAGTTTCAAGACGATCCGGCGAAATTTGTGATTTCAAAGCCGCTCGACGCACCGCCGGGCATGCCTATCGGCGAAGACGAGCTTTGACCGGAGCCTCCGTGGGGCTCAAGGCGCCGCGCCCCCATTAACGCTTCATGCCGCGCAGCATCCTAATCCTCGCCGCCATTGCGGCCTTGATCTACGTTGCGCTGTGTCTTGCACTTTTCTTGGCTCAGCGCTCTTTCATCTATTTTCCGCAGCCCCAATCGACCAGCGACAACGGCACCACGCTCAGCCTAACCCTGGACGGCGAACGCATACTCGTCGCCACTTCGACCGCACCTGCGCTAAACGGACATCAAACTATTGCCGTGCCAAATGTTAATTCTTCAGATTTGACCCGGACATGATTTCATCGCAAACGGACGGACGCCGACCGGCACGGTGTCTACTTGCCACTGCGCGCGCAACCGGGGGATCAGAATGTCGACGAATCGCTGCTTGTCGGCCGGTGACAAGTTGCCCGTGAATCCACTGACACCTGATAAGTCGGCAGGTCTATGTTGTCAGCGGTAACGAGGAGACGATCGCCACTCTCGATATCCACGTTGATGACGGAGGATGGCGTGGCGAGCTTGGCGTACTTGGCGTGGATGACTTTCAGCTTCTCTTGAGTGTCGGCGCTGACGTCGACGAAGTTCATGTGCTCCGAGGCGGCGACGGACTGCATCAGATTCAAGAAAATCCGAAACCCCCTGGTCGTCCTGCAGGCAAAGCTGAACCATCAGGGCCGGCGGCTTACCGGACGAGCATCCCCCTAAAACCAATAGTCGGCTATACATCGCCCGTCTCGCGGCAAGTCATCGAACGTATTCAGCCCATCGAAATGATCGATAGGAACCTGTGCAACGGCGTCCAGTTCAGTGAGACGCAAATTGACCGCAATCCGGCGCCGTCCCCCTTCGCTCTCGGTCCGCGATCGCCAGTAGGCAACGCAACCGCAATTGCTGCAGAAGTGGAACTCTATCGCCTTGCCTCGAACGTAGACCGTGGTGGGACCCGAGACATCGATCCTTTCGCCTTCAAAGTCATAGGCCCACAAGGCGCCATAGCGGCGACAGACCGTGCAATTACATGCCGTTGCTCCCTCCGGCAGCCCCTTGAATTGCCAGTTGACTGCTCCACAGTGACACGAGCCGTGAATCACTTCGCGACCGCAGGAATTCCCCACGCCGCTCACAAGCAATTGTCCCGTGTCGTCAATGGCCCACCTCCGGCGGTCCGGATGGCCTCTGCACGAAAAACACACAGCCTACGGCGAAGAGCGAGATGATGGCACCGCACAGAAACCCGCCCCGGATGCCGCCCGACAGTGCGTCGACGGGGGCGAGCCCGCGTGCGGCCAAGGTCGTAGCCCGTGCCGACATTAATGCCACGAACATCGCAACGCCGGCCGCACCGGCGACCTGCTGAATGGTGCCGATGACAGCGCTACCGTGCGAGTAAAGGCTTGGCTTCACCGACGACAAGCTGGTGGTAAATAGGGGCGTAAACAGGAAAGCAAAGCCGACACTCATCAGCACGTGTCCGGCGAGGATATTGCCCACCCAAGTCGTCGGACCCAACAGCGTCATTGCCCACAGCACGGCACTTACGACGATTACGCCGGGAATCATCAGCCTGATCGGCCCCACTTTGTCGTATAAGCGCCCAACAGTGGGGCCCAGCAAGCCCATCAGCAAACCCCCCGGTAGCAGCAACAGTCCCGTTTGTAAGGTACTGAGCCCGAGCACGTTCTGCAGGTAAATCGGAAGCAGGATAATCGTACCGAACAGCGCCATCATCATGCTCGCCATCAGCAGCACCGATACCGTGAAGTTACGCGACTCGAAGGTGCGTAGATCGAGCAGCGGGTAGCCCGATTTCTGAAGCGAAAACTGCCGCAAGATGAACACAGCCAAGAACACGGCACCGACCACACTGAACATTCCCGGCGGGATCGTTCCCGGTGCAGCGGGGACACCAATATTACTGAGTCCATAAACTATGCCGCCGAAAGCTACACCTGAGAGAATGACCGAAACCCCATCAATCGGCGCGTGGTGCGGCGTCGTCACGTTCTGCATACGCCGAGCACCCAGCGCAAGCGCGGCTAGCGAAATGGGCAGTATCAGAAGAAACATCCAACGCCAAGTGAGATAGTTGAGGATGATTCCTGAGATGGTTGGGCCGACGGCGGGCGCCACCGATATGACAGTGGAAATGAAGCCCATGGTCTTGCCGCGAGTTTCCGGGGGTGCCAGCGTCATCACGGTGGTCATCAGCAGCGGCACCATGATCGCAGTCCCGCATGCCTGAATGACACGAGCGAGGATCAGCACTTCGAGATTGGAAGCCAGAGTGGCGATCAACGTGCCCAGACTGAACAACGACATCGCCCAGACAAAGATCGTCCGCGTGTTCATCCTCTGTAGCAAGAAGCCGGTGACCGGAATGACCACCGACACGGTGAGGAGGAATGCCGTGGTCAACCATTGCACCGCACCGGCCGTGACGTTGAGGTCGCGCATAAGCCGCGGGATCGCTACCGCCATGAGCGTCTCGTTGAGAATTACAACGAACGTAGCGACCAAGAGGAGGTTAATGACGAGTCTGTTGCGTCCCACGGTGTCGTGGACCACGGCGTCGACGACATTGTTCGGGGACAGGTTGGTGGAGCTCTGTGAATTATTAGTCAAGTATCCACCTGTAATGTATCACCCAGATCCCCGAACTGACTGTTAGCCGCGAGCGCAAGGCGACCCCACCGCGTCACGACGCGCGCCGCGCGGCTCCGCTCTGGTACCAATCCAATACTCGCAGCGCACGGAGGGTGTTCCAATGGCTGGCGCGGCCCGCACCGGGTTCCATTTCGAAAGGAATGAGATGCGGTTGGAGACGAGCGTGCGGATTCTTTCGGCCGGCGGTGTCGTAATTAAGCGGCCACCGGCCGTTTTGATGTCGCCGCTTTGTCACGATCTCGATCGCTTCGGCGGCTCGTTTGTCGGGTTCGACGCCGGCTCGCTGCAGGTAGTCTAGTCCGCGCAACACGTCGTAGAAGCATCGGGCTGGAAACGCGAAGCGCATCCAGCGCGGATCGATCGGCTCGCCGGAGCGCAGTGAGCGGAACAAGTGGCGTTCCAGAAGATAATTTTCAGCTCGAGCCCGGGCCTCGCCCGTAGCGGTCGACGGACCCTGCGCCTTCTCGTATTCCAGTAGCCCTTCCAAGACGCAGATTGTCGTATGGAACGACGCGTGTTCGCTTTTCGGCGCATCGCAGTTCCAACCGCCGTCCTCGAGTTGCTCACTGAGAAGGCGCTCGAGCAGCCGTTTGCTTGGCTCGCCGAAATACGCGCCGGTTGCCAGGATTGCGCCATTGATACAAGGCTCGGTCTCGCCGTCGAAGTACGGTCCGCAGCCCTCGTGTTGATGCCAAGTGATGTGCTTGCGCACACGACCGACGGCGCGGCGGACCTCGTCGCTCTCGGGATCCGCGCCGAGATCCTTGAGCAGCGCAAGACTCCAGACCGTACTCATCCAGCCCGGATCATCACGGCCGCCCCAGTGGCCGCGAGCGGACTGAAGCCCAAGCAGCCGCGCTCCCCACCCCTCGGTGGCAACTCGCGCGCGTTCGATTGCCACGGCCTGGTCACCCTCATGGGTGAGATCGCGCAGCACCTGCCACTTTATCGCAGGATCCGAAGCGAGCATCCATTTCATGACATTCATGGGCTACGACGACCAGTGCGTGGTGATTAGCGTTGGCTTTTCAGTGCTACTCGACTGTGACGCTTTTCGCCAAATTGCGCGGCTGATCGACGTCGGTGCCCTTGAGCACCGCGACGTGATACGCGAGCAATTGCATCGGAATGGCGAACAGGATGGGAGCCTGAATGGCTGTGGCGTGATGCGGCATCTCGATCACGGTGATGCCCTCCTCGCTGCGCATGTGCGCCTGGGGATCCGCAAACACGTACAATTTTCCGCCGCG
>JAQGOD010000404.1 GCA_028293775.1 Gammaproteobacteria bacterium | reverse complement strand
AGAATTGCGTGAACAGGGCACTGTCGCTGATGGATTCGTCGAACGGCTTGCCGATGGCCGCCTCCAAATCCACGCCCAGGATGGCGCTGGCCGCCTGATTGGCGGTGCGCACCTTAAGATCGGGTTCCAGCGAGACCACGCCCGTGGACAAGCGCGCCAGAATGACGGCCAGGCCCGCGCGCTCCGCCTCCACCGCCTGCTGGCTGCGGCGCGTTTCCTCGCGAGCCCTGCCCAGACGTTTGGTCATGTCATTGAAGGAGGTGACGAGAAAGCCCAGCTCATCGCGCCCGGGGAGCGGCAAGCGCGTGTCGTAGTTGCCCTTGGCCACCGCGCGGGTGCCTGCAATCAAATCTTGCACCGGTTGCACCAGACGCTGGGCTGCGAAGAAGGCGCCGTACACGGCCGCGATCAAGGACATCAGCACGACAAAACTCAAGATCAATACGTACATGAATTTGAGCGGCTGCCGATTTTGCACCAGCGATGCGTAAGACGTATAAGAGCGCTGCACCGTGTCCGCCAGCTGGCTTAGCTGCTGCGGCACCGGATAGAGCGCGATCAGTACCCGGGAACCTGAGCTGCTGTCTTCAATGGGTGCGGCCGCGCGAATCAAATAGCCGCCCACCGAATCGGTGTCCAGGCTGATGTACGGACGGCCGCGCCGCAATTGCAGCATCATCTCGTCGGTGGCAGGCACCGGCAACGCGTCCATGGGCCGGTCCGAGCTGGTGGCGATGATTCGCGCCTGCGCACCCACGACGGTGAACTCGATCGCGGTGCTGTCCTGGCGC
Source organism: Gammaproteobacteria bacterium (assembly GCA_028293775.1). The sequence goes on along the minus strand of JAQGOD010000404.1, from coordinate 1,936 downwards.
TGGCGATCGAGCGAGGCAGCCAGCTGAAAATTCGACAGGCCCGACAGCGAACGCGCCACGAACTGGGTGTGCTGCAGAAACTCGCGCACGCGCACATCGAGGGCTGCATGCGACAGTTCGCGTGTGTCGATCAATCCTTGACTGACCTCTCTCTCGAACCAGCTGTCGATGCCGCGGTTCAAGAATTGCAGCGAAAAGTAATACACCACCAGAATCGGCGCCACGGCCAAGGCGCTGAATATCGCCACGGTGCGCCCTTTGAGGCGCGAGCCGGGCACGTGGCGGCGAAAGTCGCGCACCAAGCGCGTCAGCTTGCCGGCGAGCAGCACGAACAGCGTCAGCATCCCGACGATGTTGACCAGCAGGATCCACGGCAGCCAGATGGCGAACTTTTCGGAATTCTGGACAGCCGAGGCAAGCATGAACAGCGCCGTCAGCCACAGCGCCACGCCGATACAGCCTAAAACCGTCGAACCGTACTTGCGGATCATGGTTGGAATGTCCATGTGTACCAATCGGTCTCGCGATGCCAGTCGCTGACCCAGAACATCAACAACCGTAACGTAAAGGGAACCGTGCCGAAATCAAGTTTCGCACGCACGCTCGCTTCGTAGCGCCGGTCTCGCGCGATGAGCGCCTTATCCAATGCCGGGAGACTGTGCACTTCAGAAAGATGCTCGAGCGCCTCATCGACCGTGCGCAGCGACTCTTGCTGCCCGCTGTTGTCGTTGCGCAAGGTGTAGCGCGCGCTCACGGCGTTGTATTGCAAGTGGTAGCGCTGCGTCAGCTCGGCCACGGTCGAATTGGGCAGCAACTGCCGCAATTGCTTGATCACGAGATCGAGTTCGAGCGCCAGCGGCACCCCTTCCGCCAGGCCGCGCCGCACGGCATCGCTGATCGGCAGCTCCAAGCGCGCATTTAAATGATAAACGCCGTCTTGAAGCTCGAGATCCGCCGAGCGGGCCTCGAAGCGTCCTTGCAAACCGTCAGCCAACGACGGTTGCATCGGCAAGAGGCCGGCAAGCACTGCGCATGCCACGGATGCCAGCCACGCAAGGACTGGCCCCCTGCGCCGAACCACGCCTCCCTGGTTTATGCTCGCGGCACTCATGTCTTAGTCAAGGCAGCATAATAGAAGCCATCGGCACCCGCCTCACCGGGAAGTATCTGCCGGCCGAACTCATCGGCTTCGCCTAAGTCCGGCCAGCCTTCCCAAGCCTCAACCGGAACGATGCTTGCTTCCGGATGGTCGGTCAGGAATGCGGCAATCACGTTACGATTTTCGCTGCGCGTCACGGTGCAGGTGACATAGACCAGGCGGCCCCCGACTTTGAGCAAATCCCAGGTCGCGCGCAGCAGCTTGCCCTGCAGCGCGGGCAATTTGTCGATGTCCGACGGGGACTTACGCAGCCTAATGTCCGGATGACGGCGTATGACGCCAAGCCCGGAACAGGGCGCGTCGAGCAGGATCCGATCGAACGGCTCACCGTCCCACCATGCGGCCGGCGCCGAGGCGTCTGCCGCCACGATCTCGGCGTCCAACTCTTCGCGCTTCAGGTTCTCGCGCACCTTGCCGAGCCGATGCGGGTCGATGTCCACCGCCACGAGCTTAGCCAGGTTGGGCGCGCGTTCAGCCATCAACGCGGTTTTGCCCCCGGGCGCCGCGCAGGCATCGAGCACGCGCTGATTCGCGGCCAATCCCAGCGGGAAGACAGCACACTGAGCGCCCAAATCCTGCACCGATACCACGCCTTGCGCGAACCCCGGCAGCTCGTGCACGTCGCGGGGCGAACTCAAGACAATGGCGTATGGAACGCGCGGCTCTTCGCGGCCCTCGATCCCCGCCGCTTGGAGCTGCGATAAATATTCACTCGTGCCCGCAACCCGGCTGTTGACGCGCAACCACATCGGCGCCTGGGCATCGCTTGCCGCCAGC
>JAQGOD010000392.1 GCA_028293775.1 Gammaproteobacteria bacterium | reverse complement strand
GCCGGGCAGCGTGCTGGGCGTATTCAAGCTGCAACCCGCATAGTCGTATTGATAGCCCACTGCGGGGGAGGTCTTCAAATAGGTGGCATACACCGTGGCGTTACCCTTGCCATCGGCAAAATTGGACCCGGCCAGAATGGAGACGTCCTTATTGAAGCCGGCATCCACCACGCTATTGGGGGTTTGGTCACCCTTGGCGGCGAGAAGCCCAAGCAACTCTGTATTGTTGTTGTTATGGCGGCCGAAACTGTAATTCGCATCGACTCTGACGCCTTCGAAATGGGTGTTGAGAATGAAGTTGACCACGCCGGCGACGGCGTCTGCGCCGTATACGGCCGAGGCGCCGCCCGTGAGCACGTCGACCCGTTGGATGAGGTCGGCGGGAATCTGGTTGATATCCGCGCTGCTGGTGGTCGTGGGACCCAAGCCTGCGCCCGGCGCCAATCGGGTGCCGTTTACCAACACGAGAGTTCGTTGCGATCCCAAGCCGCGCAAACTGACCGTGGCGGTACCGTTTGAGCTGATCGAGGTGCCGCCGCTCTGTTCAGCCACTACTTGCGGCAAATTGTTGAGTAAGTCCTCAGTGCGGACCAAGCCGGTTTTCTGGATGTCGAGCGAATCCAGGCTGGTCACCGGGCTGATCGACACATCGTTCGGCGATTGCGCCAAGCGCGATCCGGTCACCACGACTTCTTGAAGCGCAGCGTCATTCGCGGCGGCTGGAGCGATTTGCGCATACGCGGGCCCCACGGCCGATGCGGCTGCCGCCGCAAGTACCGCGCGCACGGCATACTGCAATTTGGTATTCCCCAATTATTCTCTCCCTTTGTTAAAGACGATCCCAAGCTCAATGCGAGCAAAGTGCTGCGCGTCTTCCCCACGCAGCCAATGCTGTTGTGAAATGATTACAACACGCCACCCCGTGGTTGCCAAGCCGCCTGGTGGTGCCAAGAAGAGTTAATTTACAGACGTCAGCTTGACAATCGGGGCGCCTCATTTTGATTCACCCTGGGCTCAGGTAAGCTCCGTGTGGGTGCGTAGCAACACCTGCGGCGAGGGACGTCATCAGTAAGTCTTTCGCACGGTCTGCGATAACGGCTGTGCAACGACTTGATTCTAGAGGCTTCTTACCGCCTACTGCTGGCACCCTCAGAACTTCTGTTCCGGCTTCATCGCAAACGCGCACACGGCACCGACCACCATCAGCCCCATTGATCCGATAAAGGGCCAATCCCAATTGCCGGTTTTATCGATGATCCAGCCGCCGACCACGGGACTCAATATAGCCGCGAGTGCCGAACCCGTATTCATGAGTCCGCTTGCGGTCCCCGAGTATCTTGGCGCGATGTCCATTGGGATCGCCCACATGGGACCGATTGTCATCTCGGCAAAGAAAAATCCCAGGCTCAAGGCTACTGCCGCGACTGTTGAGTCGTGTACGAACAAGATAGGCAACAGCGAGGCCAGCGCTGCCAGGTTGCAGACCACGACCATGTAGCTACGTGCCTTAGTGCGGCTCTGGGTTCGAGTGAGCAGCCAATCGGTCACGTGCCCGCCCAGAGAATCCCCGAGCACGCCGGCAAAGAATACTCCCGCGGCAAAAACGGCCGAGTGCTTGAGATCCATGTGGTAGTTGTGCAGGAAGTACTGAGGAATCCAGGTCAGGAAAAGCCACAATGTCCAGCCGTAGCAGAAGTAAACCAAGGTCACCGGCAGCATGCGCCGGATGAGCGGCCGCCACGGGACCGCCGGCGCCTCCTTCACGCCGACGTAGGCAGGCAGAATATCGATCTCACGAGCCGTAATCTTCGCGTGGTCGCGTGGGTTGTCGCGAAAGTACCATGCCCACACCATCGCCCAAATGAAGCTCACTAAGCCTAAGACGATGAAAGAACCGCGCCAACTCACCGCGACCATGAGCCAGGTGACGATGGGTGGGGTGACCGCATTGCCGACGCGCGCGAACGCGTGAGTAATCCCCTGCGCGAAGCCACGGCGGTTAGTCGCGGTCCAATTGGACATCGCTCGCGTCGCGGTGGGAAAGGTTGCGCCCTCGCCCAAGCCAAGCAGGAGGCGAGCGGCCAGCATCGACACGAGCCCGGTGGAAAGCCCCGTCAGCACGGTCGCGCCCGCCCAAATGATGGAGCAAATGGTCAACGTCCGCCGCGGGCCGAAGCGGTCCCCTACCCATCCGCCAATCACTTGGAAAATGAGGTAAGGATAGGCGAACGCCGAAAAAACCAGCCCGATCTGCGTATTAGAAAGATGAAATTCCTTGCCGAATTGGATCGCCGCGGTGCTCACATTGACGCGATCCATGTACGTAATGAAATACATCACGCATAACAAGCCCAACACGCGGGTCGTAGAACGGTGCAACACATCGGCCTCTTACTTTACAATATTCACTCTGAAACCCCAGCGCAAGCGGTGAACTGATCCCATGAGTGAAGCACGTCCTCTGGCCGCGGCACTCGATACCGCCAGTGGGAGCGATTTGCACTCCAGGCTGTCGCGGCTTCTCGAGGCGGAGACCGAAGGTGAAGTACTCTTCGATGCCGAATCGCGCGGCCGTTACTCGACCGATGCATCGATTTATCAAATTGACCCGGTAGGGATTTTCATCCCCAGACAAGAACGCGATATCGCGACCGCGATCGACATCGCACGCGAGCTTGCAGTGCCGGTGCTTGCACGCGGCGGCGGCACGAGCCAGTGCGGTCAGACCGTAGGCGCGGCGCTGGTCATCGACAACAGTAAGTACTTGCGCGCGGTGCGCAATCTGGACACGGCCAATCGCCGCGTGACCGTACAGCCGGGGATGGTGCTCGACGATCTGAACGCGATGCTCGCACCGCACGGCCTCTGGTATCCGGTTGATATTTCAACCAGCGCGCAGGCGACCCTCGGCGGCATGGCAGGCAACAACTCCTGCGGGTCGCGCTCGATCGCTTACGGCAACATGGTGCACAACGTTGCGGGCATCAGCGCCTGGTTGGCGGACGGGACGCTGCTCGAGTTTGGACCGGTGGCCACTCTCGGAGCACGGGCACGCGCAATCGCCGATTTCGTGAGCGGCCTCGCGCGGCAACTTGCTCCCGATATCGCTGCGCGTTGGCCGAAGGTGATGCGCCGCGTCGGCGGTTATAACCTGGACATATTTGACAATCAGAGCGAGCGGCCGTACACGCCGGACGGCAGCGTCAATCTTGCGCACCTGCTGGTCGGGTCGGAAGGCACGTTGGCATACACCCGCGAAATCACGCTGGCGCTATCGCCCTTGCCCGGCGCCAAGGCACTCGGCGTCGTCAACTTCGCAACCATGCACGATGCGATGGATTCGGCGCAGCACATCGTCAAGCTTGCTCCGACCGCAGTCGAACTGGTGGATCGCATTATGGTCGATCTCAGCCTCGCCAATCCAGCTTTCCGACCCGTGATCGAAACTGCGCTCATTGGCCGGCCCGCCGCCATTCTGCTGGTGGAGTTTGCGGGCGAGGATGCGGGAGGACTGGGCCGCAAGCTCGACGAGCTTGACGCATTGATGGCAGATCTGGGAATGCCGGGCAGCGTCATCAAAATCGTCGATGATCAGGCGCAGAAGCGCCTGTGGGAGGTTCGCAAGGCCGGACTCAATATCATGATGAGTCTCAAGGGAGACGGCAAACCGGTGAGCTTCATCGAGGACTGCGCCGTACCCCTCGAGCATCTGGCCGAATACACGGCGGCGTTGACTGAGATCTTCCAACGCCACGGTACCCATGGCACTTGGTACGCTCACGCGTCGGTCGGCACGCTGCACGTGCGACCTATTCTCAACATGCGAGAGGACGGCGCCGCGAAAATGCGCGCGATTGCCGAGGAGGCTTCAATGCTCGTGCGCAAGTACAAGGGTGCGTTCAGCGGCGAGCATGGCGATGGCTTGTGTCGCGGAGAATGGATTGAATGGCAGTTTGGCAGCGCCTTGACCCAAGCGTTTCGGGCCATCAAGCACCACCTGGATCCTGGCGGCCTATTCAGCCCCGGACGCCTCGTCGATCCGCCGCGGATGGACGATGCCTCGCTGTTTCGCTTTCCGCCTGCGGCGGCGCCGCGGCCTTATCGCACCATCGCCTTGAAACCCGTGCTCGACTGGTCGCCCTGGAATGTGCAGAACGATCCGGTCACCGAGGCCACGACCGCGCCAGGAAGCGGCGGCGATTCAACCAATGGCTTCGCCAAGGCCGTGGAGATGTGCAACAACAACGGCCACTGCCGCAAATTCGATGCCGGCACGATGTGCCCGAGCTATCGCGTCACACGAGATGAGCAGCATCTGACGAGGGGGCGGGCCAACACATTGCGCCTCGCCCTATCCGGACAGCTCGGTCCCGACGCGTTCACCAGCCAAGCCATGCACCAAACACTCGAGCTGTGCGTCAGTTGCAAAGGATGCCGGCGTGAGTGCCCAACCGGCATCGACATGGCGAAAATGAAAATCGAGTTCCTGGCTCATTTCAAGGGGCGCCACGGTTACACCGTGCGCGATCGCTTGATAGCGCACTTGCCGGAGTACGCAGAGATTGCCAGCCGCGCGTCGTGGCTGTTCAACTTACGCGACGTGCTGCCGGGCGCTGCCTGGTTAAGCGAACGGCTGGTGGGCTTGTCAGCGCGCCGCTCGCTGCCGCGATGGCGGCGCGATACCTATTTTCGAAGCGCGGCAAGGGCGCAATGCGATTCCGCTGGACTTTGCATCGATGTGGCTAGGCGCGGCGGAAAAGCCGCGGTGCTTTTCGTCGACACCTTCAATGGAAACTTCGAACCGGAAAACGCATTTGCGGCCCTGCGGGTCCTTAAAGCCGCAGGTTATTCGGTTCATGCGCTGGCGAAGGATGCCGGCCATCACTGTTGCGGAAGAACCTATCTCGCAAGCGGCATGGTCGATGCCGCCAAAGCAAAGGCGGCAGCGCTGATTGACGCACTGCTGCCGTTTGCCGAAGCCTCGATTTCCATCGTTGGCCTCGAGCCATCGTGCCTGTTGACGCTGCGCGACGAAGCACTTTCGATGAGTCTTGGAAATCGCGCCGAACTCGTCTCGCGACATGCGCTGCTGTTCGAGGAATTCATAGCCCGCGAGGTAGCGGCCGACCGTTTCCGTGTCGCGCTGCGCCCCGCGAATGCGCCGATTCTACTGCATGGTCATTGCCATCAAAAAGCCTTTGGCGCGGTAAACCCCATTTTAGAGGTTCTGAGGCTCATTCCGAATGCCAAACCCGAATTGATTCAAAGCTCCTGCTGCGGCATGGCAGGCAGCTTCGGCTATGAGGCGAAACACTATGCAGTCTCCATGCAAATGGCCGAACTAGCCCTTCTGCCGCGTGTCCGCGCAAGTCCGCATGCGATCATTGTCGCGGACGGCACGAGTTGCCGCCATCAAATCCGGGATGGGGCGAGCCGCGAGGCGATTCACGCGGCACGGTTACTTGAGCAGCTGCTGGTTTCGAAAACTCCATAAGAACGATCTCCCGGCGCGCTCACGAACTACTAAGGAGAGCGTGGCTGTTCCGTGTCCCGCTTCTTGGGATTGGAGGGCTTGGCGTCGGGCAGCTCGGCCCTTCCTCCTGGAGCGCCTCCTGGAGCGCGCAGATCCGAAGGAACCGCATGCGTGGCTGGGTGGCCGCTGTGATCCAGCTTTTCTCTCTCATCGTCAACGGTCCGGTTTGGCATGCCCCCATGCTGGCCCATTCTATGCGCTGCGTCGCGCCGGATGCGGCGCGTGATCGATTGTAAGTCAGGACCTACAATCAGATCTCTCGGCTGCATCAATCTGGCTGTATAGGAGCACTCCTATAGCACTTCGCGTTGCGCGCTGGATTTTTACTAGCGCGGGTGCAGGCACACTCAGCAATGGGCATCAGCTGGGGTTGAGGAAGCGAGGCACTCATGGTGGATATCGAAGAACGCCTGCGGAACCTGGAAGTGCAATATCGATCCACGCTAAGCGCGTCGGTTGCAGCGAAGGCGCGCTACTTGGCGCTCGAAGGCGAATTCAGTTCCACGCCTTACGCCGTAGTACGGGCCAAGAGCGCATGGGAAAACCTGCAGGCGCGTAAGGCGGGAATCGTGGCGCAAATACACGCCCTGGAAGAACTGGAACAAACCCTCGTCTGATAGGATTTCTATGCGAAGCAACCCGCGTGCGATCGCCTCCCTGACCATTTCCTTCGGCTTGGTCGCCATTCCGGTCAAACTCTATTCAGCCACCATGGCCTCGGAACGCATCTCCTTCAATCTGCTGCGGAAGAAAGATGGCTCTCGCGTGAAACAGCAGTACCTTGCCGTGAAAGATGGAAAACCTGTAGACCGTTCGGAAATGACCAAGGGATATGAATTTGCGAAAGATCAATACGTCATGTTTTCGCCGGACGAGCTCAAAACTCTCGAGGACGCAACGACGCATTCAATTGACATCGAACAATTCGTTCCGCTGGACACAGTCGACCCCGTCTATTTTTACGAGACGTACTACCTGGCGCCGGACAAAGGAGGGACGAAGCCTTATGCGCTGCTGGCGAGCGCACTTCGTAAGTCGAAGCAATGCGCGGTGGGGCGGTGGGTATCGCGCGGCAAAGAACACATCGTCATCATTCGACCCATCGGCGATGGCTTAGCGATGCATCAGTTGCACTTTCAAGCACAGGTACGCGATATCAAGGATTTGGGCGTTGAATCCGCTAAAGTTTCCGACTCGGAACTCAAGCTTGCGGATCAACTGGTTGAACAGCTCTCGGCGAAGCGGTTTGATCCACACGAGTACAAGGACGAATTCCACGGACGGGTGGAAGCTGCTATTCAAAAGAAAGTGCAGGGTAAGGAAGTCTCGCTCGCCGAGCCACCCGTGCCCGGCAACCGAGAAAATGTCATTGATTTGATGGACGCCCTGAAGGCAAGCCTCAATGCCCGCGGCGGCAACACGGAAGAATTAAAGGAGCGCCGGCCGGCCCGACGCGCCACGGCGCACCGCAAAGCGGCGCGACGCTAATGCACGCCTATCGCAACAAGGATTTGCAGCGCGAGTTCCGGCTTCCTGCGTTGGTGCTTCAATCGCTGGCTCGGGCGGGCCACATTCATCCGGTAAAGGTAGGCGATCGCGCCCGCTATTCGTTTCAGGATTTGCTCGTTCTGCGCCTCGCGAGCGCGCTCTACGCGGCGAAGATCCCGCAAAGGAAGATCGATGCCGCGCTCGCCAACATAAGAGCCTCGCTGCCGGGCGCCACCCTCCACGCCCTCTCGGTGAACCCTTCTCGAGGCAGTAGCGCGGCTGAAGATAGCCGCATGAGCGTGTATCGGCCGATGCATAATCCGAAACATCCGATTCACCTAGCGCATCGACACTTTGAACACGCAATCGCATTGGAAGAGCGCGACCCTGAAGCGGCACGCGCTGCTTACGAGCAAAGCTTGGCGGAGGACGCGCATCATCTCGAAGCAAGAATCAATTTAGGCCGCCTACTGCACTTAAAGGGCGAGCACAAGGCGGCCGAGGATATCTATCGGGCCGCGCTCACGGCAAACGCGGTGCTCTCCTTTAATTTGGCGCTGCTGCTTGAGGATTTGGAGCGTGAGAGCGAGGCAATCTTGGCGTATCGGGAAGCGCTGTCGCACGATCCCGGATTTGCTGACGCCCATTTCAATCTCGCGAGATTGCATGAGGTTGCCGG
>JAQGOD010000248.1 GCA_028293775.1 Gammaproteobacteria bacterium | reverse complement strand
TCCCGTTTCGAACCACGTATGCCATCGAGTATTTCCAGCATGCCAAGGGGCTCACGCTGCAGCAGGCAGGAGTCGCGAATAGTTGGGTATTCTTTGCTGCTATTTTTGCCACACCTTTCTTCGGCCTGCTCGCTGACCGATGGGGTTCTCGCGCTCTCATGCTCACCGTCGGCACCCTGCTCCTGCCACTGACTTTTGTGGTGCTCGGACTCACGAACTTAAACCTTTGGGTGTCGACCGTCATGATGGGAATCAGTTTCTCACTCGTGCCCGCGGTCATTTGGCCCGCCACGACACTCCTGGTCGAACCGCGCCGTCTCGGCACCGCACTAGGGCTGATCACGCTGATTCAGGCGCTCGGCATGGCAGGCTCGAATCTCGCTGCCGGCTGGCTCGCCGATTGGGCGCATGCGGGCTCCCAGAACCCGGGGGGTTATGCCGTAATGTTGGAATTCTTCTTCATCTTAAGCATCGCGGCGCTGCTCGCCGCCGTACTTCTGTGGCAGCGCGAGACGGGGCCGAAAGGACATGGCTTGGAAGCGGCGGGCAGCCGCTGAACTTTAAGTAGGTTGCGCGAATCGCCGCTCGATCTCGCCCACGAACCCGCGCCGGAAAATCAGCACGCAGACGACAAAAATAGCGCCGATGATGACCGAGACCCACGAGCCCACCAGTCCCGATAAATACTCTTGCAGCGTGATGACCACGTTGGCGCCGATGACAGGTCCCAGAAAGGTCCCGCTGCCGCCAAGCAGAGTCATCAAAATGACCTCTCCGGAATTCCCCTGGCTCACATCCGACAGCGTCGCGAAACCCAGCACCAGCGCCTTGAGAGACCCGGCCAGGCCCGCAAGGCTTGCCGACAAGACGAAGGCAATGAGCTTGTAGCGATCCACTTTGTATCCTAAGGAAGTCGCGCGCGGTTCGTTCGCTCGAATCGCCTTGAGAACCTGGCCGAAGGGCGAATGCACGATGCGCCGGATGAATACGAACACCGCAACGAAAATCGCCAGTACGAAGTAGTACATGGTCCTATCCTCACCCAGGCCGATCAGGCCAAAGAGGCTGCCGCGAGGGATGCCTTGCAATCCGTTCTCGCCGCCTGTGAACTGCGCTTGTAAACAGATGAAGTACACCACTTGGGCCAGCGCCAGCGTGATCATGGCAAAATAAATGCCCTGACGCCGAACCGCGATCGCACCGATGATCAGGCCTAACAGCATCGCTACCACGACCCCGCCCACGATGCCTGCAAGAGTGCCCCAGCCCTGCACGGTGACCAGCCAACCGGTGATATAGGCGGCCGCGCCGAAATAGGCCGCGTGTCCAAAGGACAACATTTTGGTAAAGCCGAGCAGCAAGTTAAAAGCGCACGCAAACATCGCGAAACACAACAGCTTCATTAGGAACACCGGGTAGAGCCCCAGGAACGGCGCGATCAAAGCCAGCACCAGGAGAACGACGTACACCGCGATACGGGCGCGCATTAGGGTTCTTTGCCAAACAGCCCGGCGGGCCGCCAGATCAGCACCAAGGCCATGATAATGAAGACGACAATGTTGGAGGCTTCGGGGTAAACCACCTTGGTGAGTCCTTCGATCAGTCCGAGCACCAGGCCGCTGACGATGGCGCCCACGATCGAACCCATGCCCCCTATCACCACCACCGCAAATACCACGATGACAAGCGATGAGCCCATGAGAGGACTTACCTGAACCACCGGTGCCGCCAGCACACCGGCAAGCGCCGCGAGCGCCACCCCCGCGCCGTAGGTGAACATCACCATGAGCGGTACGTTGATTCCGAAGGCCTGCACCAGCCGAGCGTTCTCCGTCGCGGCACGCAATCTCGATCCTAAGCGGGTGCGCTCGATCAGGAACCAGGTCAATGCGCACACCGTTACCGATGCGAGCACCACCCACGCGCGGTAGATCGGCAACATCATGAAGCCAAGATTCAATCCCCCCTGCAACAATGCCGGCACTGGATAGGACTTGCCGGACGCGCCGAATATGCTGCGCATGATGCCCTCGGCAATCAAAGCAATGCCGAACGTCAAGAGCAAGCCATATACCGGCTCGACCTGATACAGATGTCGCAACAGCAGGCGCTCGATGGCAATGCCCAAAAGGCCTACCGCGAGCGGCGCCAGCAGCAGCGCCCACCAGTAGTTGATCCCCAGCACTTGCAAGCCGATGTAGGCCGCAAATGCGCCGAGCATGTAGAAGGCCCCATGGGCAAAATTGACGACGCCCAGCAGCCCGAAGATGACGGCCAATCCTAAGCTCAAGAGCGCATAGAAGGATCCGTTGACGAGCCCGAGCATGAGCTGCCCGAGGATCGCCGGCAACGGCACGCCGAATACGGTGGTCACTACTTCTTGATCATGGGACACGACGGGTCGGGTTGTGAGCCATCCGCTTCTTCGCCCGACATGACCTTGATGACCTTGTAGTAATCCCACGGATACTTCGACTCCGCCGGTGTCTTCACTTGCATGACGTACATGGTGTGAACCATTAGACCATCGGCGCGAATGTAGCCGTCGCTGGCGAAAACATCGTTGATCTTTGTTTTCTTCAGCTGCGCCATGACTTTGTCCGAATCGGTGCTTCCCACTGCCTTGACGGCATTCAAGTATTGCAATGTGGCCGAATAGTAGGCTGCTTGGTTCATGGTGGGTTCCCTGTTGACCTTGGCAAAGAAGCGCTTGGCGAAGGCGCGCGTCTGGTCGTTGAGGTCCCAATACCAACCGGTGGTCAAGTACAAGCCTTGTGCCGTTTGCAGCGTCAGAGCGTGAATGTCGGTGAGGAAGGCGAGCAGCGCGGCAGGTTTCATGGTCTTGGTAATGCCAAATTCATTGGCCGCCTTGAGCGAATTTGAAAAATCGGTGCCGGCGTTTGCAAGGCCTAGCACCTGTGCGCCGGAAGCCTGCGCCTGCAACAGGAACGAGGAATAATCGGTCGTGCCCAAGGGGGCACGCACCGCTCCCAATACTTTGCCGCCGTTTGCCAGCACCACGCGGGTCGCTGCTTCCTGCAGCTGGGTACCGAACGCATAGTCCGCGGTGACGAAGAACCAGGTTTTGCCGCCCTGCTTGACGATAGCACTCGCGGTGCCATTGCCGAGCGCCGTGGTGTCGTACGCGTAGTGAATGGTGTAGGGGGTGCAGTCGACGCCCGTCAGAGAGGCGCCGCCGGCGCCGATGGCGATGAAGGGTACTTTCTTCGCCGCCGCCACTTTCGACATGGCAATGCTCACGCCGGTATTCGAGCCGCCGAGCACCATCGTCAAGCCGTTCTGATCCGCCCATTCGCGGAACTTCGAGGCGCCGATATCGGGTTTGTTCTGATGATCCACGCTCAGCAAAGTGATCTTCTTACCGAGCACCGAGCCGCCGAATTCGGTGATCGCCATATTGATGGCTTCGATGCCACCCTGCCCAATCACGTCCGCATAGACGCTCGACATGTCATCAATGTCGCCTATAACCACTTGGTCGGCAGCGGCGCTCGCTTGCGAGGATGCATACAGGCCAAGGAGCGCTCCGAGCGCCACGAATGTTGATTTGCGCTTCATTTCGTTATCCTTCTTCAGTGTTCAACTAAACGCCTAAAAATTCCTGCAACAATCCCATTTGCGAGGCAAGTTCCGACTGACCGAACTCTTTCACGATTTTGCCATGCTCCATCACGTAAAACCGATCGGCCAAGGGCGCTGCAAATCGAAAGTTCTGCTCGACCAACACCACGGTAATCCCTTTCCCCCTGAGGGTGCGGATTACATCGCCAAGCTTTTGCACAATGACCGGCGCTAAGCCCTCGGAAATCTCGTCCAATAACAACAATCGCGCACCGGTACGCAAGATCCGCGCCACGGCCAGCATCTGCTGCTCTCCGCCGGACAGACGCGTGCCGGGACTCGCCGCCCGTTCCAGCAGATTCGGGAAAATATCGTAGATTTCCTCAAGCTGCATCCCTGGAGC
>JAQGOD010000350.1 GCA_028293775.1 Gammaproteobacteria bacterium | reverse complement strand
CTCTGCCGCGCGAACGGCGAATATCGAATGACGCAGTCGACCTGAATTACTGATAAAATCAAATATCACTCTTGAGCGGCGGCATAGGCGGCGAGGGTCAGGTCACCGTCGGGGTAGAGCGTTTCGGACTTGCTGTGTTCGTGCCACGTATCGTCCAGATCGGTCAGGCGCTTGAGTTGCTCGGTTCCAGCCTCGTCGATTTCGGCTTCGATTTCCATGCGGCGGACGCGCAAATGATCCGTGACGGCCCGGCTGTGCCGCTGCTTTGATACACGGCGGCGATCCGGAATTACTCCGAATCGTCGCCCGTCCCAGACCTAGAGTTTTTCTCGGTACTGGTTTTCCTGTTGAATGCGTTCGACGTAGTTGGGCGATTCACCGGTCACGACTGAGCCAATTGTGTCGCGGACACCGCGCGCGGTCGTTGTGAGCACACGGCTGGCCTCGGTCACCGCCGTCACGCCGACATTCCCGATGGCGTGAACAGTAGTTTCCATCACCAGTCCGATCGACGAGATGAAGCGGGTGGCGATATCGCTGCCCGCCTGGGTCGTGCGGTGCGCCATGCCGACCACTGGCCCCGCGGTGGAGGCGGCAGAAGAAGAGGTACTGTCGCCTGGGCCAGACCGGCCGGAAGCAGGCCGGTGTTCGGATGGCGTTTTGTCGTCTGCCATGCGGTTTACTCCCTGGATTGCTACAATCCGATGACAGTTTATGAATTGACGCTAGGCAGGTCAAGGCATAGAGCTTTCGGGAAGGATCAATGATCGAGAAAAACATCGAGAAAAAAATGGATGCATCGGTCGGCGGACGCTATGAGATTCTCCACTCCGCCGTCCCCGGCCGCTTGCGGCTTTCGGTTCCGGGACTCAAAGATGACGAGTCGCTGGCGCGACACCTGGAACGCCGGCTGCGGGCCAAGCCAAATATTCAGCACGCTGCGGCCAGTACAGCCACGGGTTGTTTGATCGTTACGTACCATCAGTCATTAGGCGCGGTCGATGTTGTCTGCATGATTGATGATGAGATCAACGCGCCGCACCATGCGGCAGGTGACGATCCGTGCTGGTGGTCTGACCGCGTCGAAACAGTTTTGCAGCGGCTCGATGCTTCGGCGGAGGGGTTGACGGCGGACGAGCTAATTCGGCGTAAGAAACGTTATGGCAGCAACGCCGCGTCGATGGCGACCTCCGGCAGCGAATTAGACATCCTGCTGCGGCAGTTCAATTCTCTCCCGGTATGGTTGCTCGGCACCTCGGCGCTCATCTCAGTCGCCTCCGGCGGTTTGGTGGACGCGGCGTTGATCGGCGGCGTGGTCATGACCAACGCGGCGATCGGCTTTTTCACCGAGCGACGGGCGGAGCGCATCCTGCAATCCTTCAGCAACCACGAACAATGCCGCGTCATGGTGCGACGCGACCGCGCGCTGACCGAGGTGTCTGCTGAAGAACTCGTTCCCGGTGATATTATCTTCTTGATGCCCGGTGTCATCATCGCCGCTGATGCTCGCATCATCGCGTGCGCTGACCTCCAGGTGGACGAATCCATGTTGACCGGGGAAAGCCTGCCAGTGAGCAAAACCAGGCGCCCGCTCCCCGAGTCTGTTGCCTTAGCCGACCGATTGAATATGCTCTATGCGGGAACCGTGGTGGTCGCCGGCTCCGGGGCTGGCGTCGTGGTGGCGATCGGCGACAATACCGAAGCCGGACGCATCAACACCCTGGTGGCCGCGACGAAACCGAACCAGACGCCGATGCAGCGGCAACTCAATCGCATCGGCCAGCAACTGACTTTTGCCAGCATCGCCGCATCGGGGTTGGTGTTTGGGTTGGGTATCTTGCGCGGCGTGCCACTTGCCGCCCTGATCCGCACCACCACAGCGCTGGCCGTTGCGGCGATCCCCGAAGGGTTGCCAACGGTGGCGACCTCGATTTTGGCGACCGGTTTGCGTGAGATGCAGCGCAACAAAGTGCTGATCCGGCAGTTGGCAGCGGTCGAAACGCTCGGCGCCGTCAGTGTGATCTGCTTTGACAAGACAGGCACCTTGACGCAGAACCGGATGACGGCGGTGGCCGTGAGCACGCTCGACGCTGATCTCGCCATGCGTGATGGCGCGTTCATTCGGCTAGAGCAAACAATCCCGGCCGAAGGCAGTGCTTTGCCGACCGACCCTTGTGCAAGCTTGCATGACTTGTTGCTGGTCGCGGCGCTGTGCAATGATAGCGAGGTGCAGATCAATGTGCGCAGCGCTCGTCATGTCTTGAATGGGTCGTCAACGGAAAATGCTCTGCTGCTCGCGGCAATCAGCGGTGGGATCGATATCGCCGAGACGCGGCGTGACTATCCGCTGCTGAAACGTACCCCGCGTAGCGATGGTCGTCGCTACATGATCACGGTGCATGAGACCGAGCACGACCGGCTGTTCATCGCGGCCAAAGGGAATCCGCTTGATCTCCTTGAACTCTGCACGCACTGGCAATCGGCCGATGGACAAATCACCGGGTTGACCGAAGCAAATCATCAGCAGATCGTCGCCGCGAACACCCGTATGGCGGCGCAAGGCTTGCGGGTGTTGGGCTTTGCCCGCGCCGAGCAAACCTACGATCAAGCCTTGCCGTTCGATTTCGTCTGGCTCGGCATGATCGGCTTGGCCGATCCGGTGCGCCCTGGTATCAGCGGGGTGCTGCGCGAATTCCATGACGCTGGCATCCGCACCGTCATGGTCACCGGCGATCAGGTTGGGACTGCCGAGGCGGTCGCCCACGAAGTGCAACTTGCGCCGACCGTGCGAAGCTGCCCGGTGAGCCAGCTTGCTTTAGAACAGATCGCAGCACAGGCTGATCAGTACGACGTGTTTGCGCGGGTCAGCCCGGCCGACAAATTGGACATTGTGCAAGCCTTGCAGCAGACCGGCCTGACCGTCGCGATGACCGGCGACGGAACCAATGATGCACCGGCGCTACGCGCCGCCGATATCGGCGTGGCGATGGGACACCGAGGCACGGATGCGGCGCGCGAGATTGCCGATGTTGTGCTCGCCGAAGATGACCTTGGCACCATGGTCGTCGCGGTGCGTCAGGGACGCACGATCTACGCCAATATGCGCAAGGCCATCCACTTCCTGATCAGCACCAACAGCAGCGAGGTATTCGTAACAATCGGCGCGGCCGCCTGTGGGCTGGGACAACCGCTCAACGCCGGGCAGCTTCTTTGGCTCAATCTCGTCACCGACGTTGCGATTGCTTATTCGCTCGGTTTCGAATCGGCTGAGTACGACGTGATGCAGCGTCCGCCGCGTCCGCGCGATGAACATATTATTGGACCCGGCGACGTCTCCCGGCTCGCCCTGAAAAGCGGTTTGTTCAGCATCAGCGCGCTCACTACGCATCTCTATGGCATGACGCGCTACGGCGCGCAGCGCGGCGGAATCGCCTTTTCCACCTTGATCGCGAGCCAAGTGCTCGACGGTCTGAGTTCCCGCTCGGAGACCCGCCCGCCCTGGGCATTGCCGCAGAACCGCGCGATGACCTTATCGATCTTGAGCACGGCAGCACTTCAGGGCTTGGTGACGATGCTGCCGACCACCCGCCGACTGCTTGGTCTCGCGGCGTTTGACTTGCTTGACCTCGCGGTGATCGGCCTCGGATCGTTGTGGCCGTTCCTGGTGGTTGAAACCATGCTCAAACCCAATCGTGCGAGTTCGTTGTTGCCGCCGCCCGCATAGTGGTCGGTTTTATCGCTCTGGCCACCGTCGCCTATGTCTCGACCAACATCGACGATCTCATCTTGCTGATCGGGTTTTTTGCGCATCCGGACTATACCCCGACGAAGATCGTGTTCGGTCAGTTTCTGGGCATCGGCTGCTTGGTGACGGCGAGCTTGCTGTGCGCCCTGGCTGCGCTGGTCATTCCCGTGGCCTGGATCGGTTTGCTTGGCCTCGCCCCGATCTATCTTGGCGTCGCCCGCTTCGTCACCCAGGTTGATCTCATCCGTCGGCCACCAGCCGCATCGGGCCGGCAAATACTTGCTGTCATGATGGCAACCATAGCTGATGGTGGTGACAATATCGCCGCCTATGTCCCGATCTTTGCCGGTAGCAGCCGCAGTCAAAGCGTTGTCGTATTCGCGCTGTTCGCGGTGATGACCGGTATGTGGTGTTGGATGGCGCAAGCGATGGTCGACCATCCGCTGATTGGGCGCGTGTTCCGGGCCTGGAGCATACGCGGGCTGCCCCTTCTCCTCATCGCGATCGGACTCTGTGTGCTCTGGCGCAATGGCAGCTTCGAACTGTTGCTTCCCTAGTGCCTGACTCCTTCAACCTGAAGCAGTCAGGCACTCGTTCTCTTATGACTTTAACTTTGCGGCACAGGACCTCAATGAGCTTTGCCGTGAGTTCAGAATTCTATTTCAATACGCGGCGGACCTCTTGTAGTCCTTCAGCGATACTTTGCGGTACGCCGCCGCACGGCGTGACTATCCGATAGAGGAGTTCGCCATTCCCCGGCCGGGCGATCGCACCAAATCGCCCGCAAACCGCCGCCAGGCGCTCATTTGCACCGCCGAGGTCA
>JAQGOD010000337.1 GCA_028293775.1 Gammaproteobacteria bacterium | reverse complement strand
CCGGCAAGATGCACGAACACCAGCCGCTCGTTCGCCATCTCCAATTGAGCGATCGTCGCTGCGCTCGCTTCGGGATAGAACTGTCCTGCAAACAAGATATCGTCGACAATGATGTCGGCGTGAAAATTGTTTCCCAGATCCTGAATGCATGCATTGAAATCGAGGTCGATCCCGTCGCAAAAACCGAGCGCCGCGTCGGGTGCGTGCTGATGCACGAGTTCGAGCATCCAACTGCCCTCATCGAGAGCGCCTGCGGTGTTCTTGCTGACATAAATGCCCGCCGGTAAGACGCCGGCGTTTTGGTAGGACGAAAGGTTGACCACTCCGGTGCTGATGACGCCGACGCGCACGCCGGCGCCGCGAAAACCCGAGGCGCGCAATTGATCTAGGTGCAGAAGGGCATCCGCCTCGCTGGTCACGGTGAGACCATTGGCGGCGCCCGCAGTCCCGCTCGTGCCGCCGCCACCGCACGCGCTGAGCGCCACGAGCGCCGCGAGTGTCGTCAGCGATCTGCTCACAAGGAGCCTAACGGCGGAAGATCTTGTTGAGTGTGCCGCCGGAGGCAGCATCGGCGAATCCATCGAATCTCCCCTGCTCGAGGATGAGGTTGGCGGCGCGCATGAATCCGCCCCACGCGGCTCGGGCCAGTGCACCGCCCACGCTGACTCGCCGCACGCCCAGCTCGGCGATTTGCGCCAGAGTCAGCTCGGAGTTAAAGCCCACCAATAAATTTATAGGCTTAGGGGAGAGCGCGGCGACCACCGCCCTGATGTGCTCGACCGAACTTATTCCGGGCGCGTACAGGCAGTCCGCGCCCGCGCTCGCATAGGCCTTTAAGCGCGCGATCGCTAGATCAATGTCGGGCTGACCCACGAGAAAGCATTCGGCGCGACCCACCAGCAGCGTATCGGCGCCTGCTTTGTCGATGGCCCTGCGCGCGGCGCGCATCCGCTCAACCGCCTCATCGCCGTCAAACAAGGGTTTGCTCTCGTTGCCCGTGGAATCTTCGATGGACAATCCCGCGACACCGGTTTGTACCGCAAGCCGCACACTGTCGGCGAGTCCTGCCGCATCGGGCGCAAAACCATGCTCGAAGTCGGCGTTGACGGGCACGTCGGTTGCCTCCACCATTTCGGCCAAATGATCCAGCACGCGATCGCGCGACATACCGCCGTCGGGATGGCCGTGCGACCACGCAAAACCCGAGCTGGTCGTGGCCAGCGCTTTGAACCCCACTCCCTGCAAATACCGTGCGCTTCCCACATCCCACGGATTGGGAATGACGAAGCAACCCGCCTCGTGAAGCCGATGAAATGCTCGACGCTTATCGGCAATACTGGGACGAAGCGGCATGGCGGACTCCTGATACTTTAAGGGGAAGGCATCACTCGCGCGACTCGCGCGACTCGCGCGCCATCGCGCGGTAACCGATATCCAGCCGATATTGAACGAGATTCCAGTGAATGGCATGCACGAGATTGTATGCCTGATGATGCGCCGCGCGGACCGTGTCTCCCAATCCGACCGCGCACAGCACCCGGCCGCCGGCGGTCACGATTTGCCCGCCCACCGCCTGCGTGCCGGCGTGAAACACTTTTCCGGGCTTTGCGGCCGCAGCTTCCAGTCCGCTGATCGGATCGCCTTTGCGGTACGCGTCCGGATAGCCGCCGGCCGCCATCACCACGCCGAGCGCAGCGCGCGGGTCCCAGCGAACCTCGGTGCTTGGCAAGGTGCCGTCGATCGAGGCCTCGCACAGATCGATGAGGTCGCTCTGCAAGCGCATCACGATGGGTTGGGCTTCAGGATCCCCCAACCGGCAATTGAATTCCAAAACATTGGGCGTGCCGTCCGCGGCAATCATCAGCCCCGCGTAAAGAAACCCGCGGTACGGATTGCCGTCGCTGGCCAGTCCTTTCAGCGTCGGTTGTATGACCTCGCGCATGATGCGCTGATGCAGTTTCTCGTTGACGATAGGCGCCGGCGAATACGCTCCCATGCCGCCGGTGTTCGGTCCTCGATCGCCGTCGTCGCGCCGCTTGTGATCTTGCGAGGTTGCGAGCGCAACGACTTGCTGGTCGTTCGCCACCACGATGAAGCTGACTTCTTCGCCCTCCAGGAACTCCTCGATCACGACGGTGTTGCCGGCCGCGCCGAATCGTCCGCCGAGCATCCCTCGGCTCACCTCAATGGCCGACGCGTGCGTGTCGCATATCACGACGCCCTTGCCGGCAGCCAGGCCATCCGCTTTGACCACCAAGGGCAAGCGCTGCGCCTTGACATAGCTCTCGTCAAAAGTGGCCGCGGTAAAGGTGGCGAAGCTCGCCGTCGGAATGTTGTGCCGTTTCAGGAAATCCTTGGTGAACGCTTTTGAGCCTTCGAGCCGGGCGGCCAAGCGCGATGGACCAAAGCAGCGCCGCTGCGCGGCGGCAAATCGATCGACGATGCCGGCCACCAAGGGCACTTCAGGACCAATGATGGTCAGGCCGATATCCTCGTCGATCGCAAACTGGAGCAACGCCTCGATGTTCTCCGCGGCAATGTCGACATTGCTCACGTTGGGTTCCAAAGCCGTGCCGGCATTGCCAGGGGCCACGAAAACGTGCTCTACGCGCGGCGAGGACGCGCACTTCCAGGCAAGTGCGTGCTCTCGTCCGCCGCCGCCGACAATCAACACTTTCATGGAGCGCCTTTAATGACGGAAATGGCGCATGCCGGTGAACACCATGGCGATGCCGTGTTCGTCGGCTGCCTCGATCACTTCCGTATCGCGGCGCGAACCGCCCGGCTGAATGACCGCCTTGATCCCGT
Source organism: Gammaproteobacteria bacterium (assembly GCA_028293775.1). Next base: position 460 of record JAQGOD010000337.1, on the reverse strand, counting down.
ATTCAGCCAGAACATCCAAGCCGTCGCGGAAGGGGAAAAACGCATCCGAGGCAACCGAGGCGCCCTGAAGCGTGAGGCCCGCGTCGTCCGCTTTCATGGCGGCAATCTTGCTGCTCATCACGCGGCTCATTTGCCCGGCCCCTATGCCTTGGGTGGACTTGTCCTTGACGGCCACGATGGCATTCGATTTGACATATTTGCAGACCCGCCACGCGAAAATTAAATCATCGAGTTCGGCGAGCGTGGGTTGACGCTTGGAGACCGTGCGCAGGTCGTGGGCTTTGACAGCGCCTGTATCACGGGTCTGCACCAACAGGCCGCCCGACACGCTTTTGTACTCGAGCAATTGCGTTACGGGAAGGTGTAGTTCGCCGGTGATGAGCACGCGCACGTTATCCTTGGTCGCGAGCACCGACCTGGCCGCTTCCTCGATGCAGGGCGCCAGTATGACCTCCACGAA
>JAQGOD010000243.1 GCA_028293775.1 Gammaproteobacteria bacterium | reverse complement strand
TACCAGTCCGGCCAATCTGGACTATGCGGCGCTGGCGGCGAGCCCGGGCGAGGCAACTGCCAAGGCGTACGACATGGTTTTGAACGGCTCGGAGATCGGCGGCGGATCCGTGCGCATTCACAATCAAGAGCTCCAATCCGTGGTGTTTGACCTGTTAGGGATAAGCCCCGAAGAAGCCCGGCAGAAGTTCGGATTCTTGCTCGATGCGCTTAAATTTGGGGCCCCACCGCACGGCGGCATCGCTTTTGGCCTGGACCGGCTGGCCATGCTGATGGCCGGGGCCGACAGCATCCGCGATGTAATCGCCTTCCCGAAGACCCAGACCGCGGCGGATCTGCTCATGGATGCGCCGACCGAAGTCAGTGAGGCGCAGCTCAAGGAGCTGCATATCCGCGTGCGAACTGCGCCGAAGATAGATTGACCCTTGCAGCAATTTCGCCGCCCCGAATCCGTCTTGATCGTGATTTACACGCAGGACGGCGAATTTCTACTGCTCGAGCGGCGTCGGCCGCCTGGATTTTGGCAATCGGTGACGGGGAGTTTGGAATGGGGAGAACTCGCCGATGCGGCAGCCCGGCGCGAAGTCATCGAGGAGACTGGCATCACTCAAGGCGTGCTGGTGAATTTGCAATGGACGCAGGTGTACGAAATCCTGCCGGCCTTCGGCAAAGTGTATGCCCCGGGAATAACGCTCAATCTGGAACATGCTTTTTCACTGCGCCTGGCGCATCGAGTACCGGTGACGTTGAGCGATTCGGAACACGTCCAGTACCGTTGGGCTTCCGACACGGAGGCTGTCGAAACAGCATCCTCGAGCACGAATCGCGCGGTCATCGCCGAGCTGCGCCTGTAACAAGATTTTGGCCATGAGCACGATGGCGGTGTATGTGCACGGCCTTTGGCTCACCGGGCTCGAGGGCGGGATCCTGCGCAAGCGCCTGGCTAAGGATTTAAATGCCGAAACGCGGGCATTTTCCTACGCGTCGGTGAGGTCGGGCGTAAGTGCGAACGCCCAGGCTCTGGGAACGTTCTTGAGGGACTTGCACGCGGACACGCTACATCTGGTGGGACATAGTCTCGGTGGCTTGGTCATTTTGAAACTGTTTGAAAGCGGCGAGGGCGATCAATTGCCGCCGGGCCGAATTGTGCTCTTAGGTTCGCCCTTAAGTGGCAGCCAGGCGGCGGGAAATCTCGCGCGCTTGCCGTTCGGCAAGCACATCCTCGGACGCGGCGTTCACGAAGAATTACTGACTCCGCGTGAGCGGCGCTGGAACGGTCACAGGGACCTTGGCGTCATCGCGGGCAGCTTGAGCTTAGGGTTGGGGCGCTTGGTCGGCACCCACGGCGCGCCGAGCGACGGGACCGTTTTCGTCGACGAGACTCGCCTTACGGGCATCTCGCAGCATTTGGTCTTGAATGTAAGTCATACGGGATTGCCTTTTTCCGCCAGCGTCGCGCGGCAAACCGGCGCTTTCTTGAGCTCCGGGAATTTTATCCGCTAACGCGGCTGGTCCTGATCGAGGCTCTTCAAGCGGAATAGCAAATCCAAGGCATCGCGCGGACTCAAGGTGTTGGGATCCGCGGCGCGCAGAGCGTTGAGCGCTGCGGATTCGGGAATCGGCACCGCCGAGACGGGCGGCGCAAATAGCGGCAATTCACCTTGAGGCGAGCTGTAACTTCGCAGCGCGTCACGCTCACGCTCCAACTCGGTCAAGTAACGTCGCGCCTGCGCCGTGACCGATTTAGGGATGCCGGCGAGCGCTGCGACTTGCAAGCCATAACTCTGATTGGCAGGGCCGTCCTTGACGCTGTGCAGAAATATGAGCCGATCGCCGTGTTCGACTGCCTCGACATGCACATTCACGACGCCGGCCGCCTCCGCGGCAAGACTGGTCAACTCAAAGTAATGCGTGGCAAACAAAGTCAAGGCGCGAATTTTGGTGGCGATAAACGCAGCGCATGCCCAAGCGAGCGAAAGCCCATCGAAGGTGCTCGTGCCCCGGCCGACCTCATCCATGAGCACCAAGCTCTTGTCGGTGGCGTTATTCAAAATATTTGCCGTTTCGGTCATTTCCAGCATGAATGTTGATCGGCCTCCCGCCAGGTCATCGGATGCGCCGATGCGTGTGAAGATCCGATCCAGAGGACCCAACACCGCACGCCGGGCCGGTACGAAGCATCCGATGTGGGCGAGGATTACGATGAGTGCGGTCTGACGCATATACGTGCTCTTGCCGCCCATGTTCGGCCCGGTAATGATGAGCATTCGGCGTGCATCATCGAAGCGCAGATCATTGGGGATGAAGGGCTCCCGGCTCGCACGCTCGACCACGGGATGCCGTCCGCCATCGATCAACAGCATGGGCTCGTCGACCAATTCCGGCTGGGCGCATTCAAGGGCAGTGGCGCGCTCGGCGAAACAACTGAGCACATCGATTTGCGCCAGCGCCGTGCCCGTTGCCTGCAAGGCTGGCAGGGTTGTACACAATTGCGTCAGCAGCGCATCGTACAACGCCTTCTCCCGCGACTGCGCACGATCGCGCGCGCCCAGCACCTTGTCTTCGAAGGACTTGAGTTCGGGAGTGATGAAGCGTTCCGCCGATTTGACGGTTTGCCGGCGCAGGTACTCGGCTGGAACTTTGTCCGCCTGACTGCGGTTCACCTCGATGAAAAAGCCTTGTACCCGATTGAATCCCAGCTTGAGGCTGGACAGGCCGCTACGCTCGCGCTCGCGCTGCTCGAGTTCCACCAGAAATTTCTCGGTGTTGCCGCCGAGCGCGCGCAATTCGTCAAGCTCCGCATCGTAGCCTTCGGCGATCACACCGCCGTCCCTGACATAGTGCGGCGGGCTTTCCACGATGGCGCGTTGGAGCAGCGCGTGCTCCAATTGGTGGTCGCTCAATTCCGCGCCCAGCTGTTGCAGCAGAGGCGAGTGAACCGCGCCGACCAATTGACGCAGCGAGGGCAGGGCTGCGAGCGAGGCGCGCAGCTGTACGAGATCGCGCGGACGCGCGGAACGCAGAGCAATTCTCGACAGGATTCTTTCCAGATCTCCCACGGCCCGAAGCGCGGCGGCGATCGGGGCATGCCTCGCTTGATCGATCAGCGTCGCGACCGCGTGATAACGCGACTGCAAGATGCCGCGATCGCGCAACGGCCGATGCAGCCAGCGACGCAGCAGCCGCGCTCCCATGGCCGTAGCGGTTCGATCGAAAACACCGGCCAGTGTGAGTTCATCCGACCCTGAAATGCTTTCATCGAGTTCGAGGTTGCGTCGAGTCGCAGGGTCCATGAGCAGGGCCGCGTCGCGTTCTTCCGTCGTGATCGACAACAGGTGGGGCAGGGCGGATTTTTGCGTCTCACGGACGTAGGCCAGCAAAGCCCCCGCTGCGGCAATGGCCAGCGGCTTATCCGCGCAACCGTACCCGGCCAGATCCCGGGTGCGAAACTGTTCGGTGAGCGCGCGCGTAGCTGAGTCCTGGTCGAAATGCCACGGAGCCCGAGTCCGCCAGGGCCGATCTTCGTTGGCCCATGAGCGGCCAAGCGCGGGCTGCGCTCCATCCGGTGCCAGGATTTCGGCAGGACGCAGCCGTTCGACTTCCGCCTCGAGGGCCGCGAGGCTGGCGAGTTCCATAACCGTGAAGCGCCCCGCCGACAGGTCAAGCCAGGCGAGTCCATAACGGTCCGCCTTGCCGCAGACGCTGGCCAGAACATTGTCGCGCCGTTCGTCGAGCAAGGCCTCGTCGGTTATCGTGCCGGGAGTGACTATGCGCACGACTTCCCGGTCCATTGGACCTTTGGTCTTGCCGGGGTCGCCGCGCTGCTCGCAAATGGCAACCGATTCCCCTTTGCGCACCAATTTGGCCAGATAGCCATCGAGGGTGACGGCCGGCACGCCGGCCATCGGGATTGGGGCGCCCGCGGAAGCGCCGCGCTGGGTTAGGGCAATATCCAAAAGACCCGCGGCCCGTCGCGCGTCCTCATAGAACATCTCGTAGAAATCACCCATCCGGTAAAACAGCAATACGTCCGGATGCTGTGCCTTGATGCGCAGGTACTGCTGCATCATGGGTGTGTGTTCGGGCGTATTCTTTGGATCGTTGGTGGGGTTTTGAATCATTTCCTATTTCGCGGCGGTGCCGGGCGCTATCGCAGTCGTATGCCGGCTGAATTGGCATATTTGATCGCTAGACCAGTTCTATTGCGCCCCCATAGGCTGCTAGCACTGAATCGGCGGTCACGAAGCGTAAGGGTTCCAAAAAGGCTTGAGCCAACAAGAGGCGGTCGAACGGATCGCTGTGATGCGGCGGCAGCTTGGCTACCGCCGCCGCATGATGGGCGCTCACCGGGAGCTCTTGAAAACCGCTGCTGTCGATCGCGTCAACGAGAAGGGCCTCGTCGGCCTCGATCTTGCCCAAGCGCGCCTTGATGGCAATTTCCCAGATCGACGCCGCGGATACATAGACGGCGTCAGCCCGCGAGAGAAATTCACGCGTGCTCGACTTCAAACGTCGGTTGGCAGTAACAGCCCACAGGAAAACATGGGTATCGAGGAGCAGCCGCATCACGACCCCTCAAATTGCCTTAAGATTTCGCTTGGCAGCGGCGCATCGAAATCCGCCGAGACCTTGATCTTGCCTTTGAGGATGCCAAATTTCAGCTTGCGCTTGGACGAGCCTAGCCGAGTAAGTCGCGCTACAGGTTTGCCGCCCCGCGCAATTACCACGTCATTGCCGGCCGCTGCCTCCTCGATAAGCTTGGAAAGCTGGGTCTTCGCATCGTAAATATTGACGACAGTCATCAGGCGTTCCTCTCTTGATCCGCTTAGTCTAGTCTAGTCAGGTTAGTGGATCAATTTTGGTCACCCAACGCCGCCGAGGGGTCCGGAAGGGTCCGCATTAGGCGATTGAGGATCGTGAACCTTAAACTATCTGCGATGCTAGAGAGCGATGAGAAATTGAAATTGCTTGCCGCGCGAGTGGGCCGGCTGTTGCTCAAGGCACACCGCTCAGTGGCCACAGCGGAGTCCTGCACCGGCGGATGGATCGCCAAGGCCTTGACGGATACCGCGGGCAGCTCTCAATGGTTCAGCGAAGGATTCGTGACTTATAGCAACGAATCCAAGACGCGGCGGCTGGGCGTGCCGCGTGCCATTCTGGAGAAGAACGGCGCGGTCAGTGAGCAAGCGGTGCGCGCGATGGCGAGCGGTGCGCTGCGTCGAGCCAAAGCGCAAATTGCCGTCGCGGTCACCGGAATTGCCGGTCCCGACGGCGCGGTTCCGGGGAAGCCGGTGGGCACCGTCTGGCTGGGGTGGGCGACCCGGCACGGCTCTGCCATTCGGGTGACGACGCAATTGAGGCACTTCCGCGGCGATCGCGATGCGGTGCGTCGCAAGACGGTGCGCGCGGCTCTTGAAGGGCTGCGCCCGCGGCCGCGGTAAACAGCACAACTCGAGGTTCGCTTGCGATTATTTTTCGCGCTTTGGCCCGAGGTCGATGTCGCAACGCAACTGGCGAGCGTGGCGGCTCGGCTACCCATCAATGATTCCGGCCGATTGGTGAACAAAAAAAATTATCATTTAACAGTGGCCTTCGTTGGAGAGGTAGACAGTGCGCGACTCGAGGCGCTGAACCAGATCGGCCAGTCGTTGCTAGCGGATTGCGGTACGGTTGTTCTTGATTCGATGGAGTTTTGGCCCCAATCGCAAGCGCTGGTAGCCGCGGCGCGCACAGTTCCGCCCGGACTCCTTCGACTTTGGAGGCAACTGCAGGATGCACTGGCCTTGCCGGAAACGCGATATCGCGCGCATGTCACGCTGGCGAGGAAGGTGACGCAAGCCCCTGTGCCGCAAGCGATGTCCCCGATTCTCTGGCATCCGACCAGCATTGCCTTGATTCGCTCCGATACGGGCGGCATGGAGTCGGCGTATACAGTAGTGAGCACCTGGCCACTACTGGATGAACCGTTGAAACCTTGAAGAAACTCTGCGAATTGATTGCATATGAGGTGAGCGCAGGGCGCTGAATATGAAATAATAGCGCCACACTTTGTCGAGGAATATCCATGGAAGAGAATCGTAAGAAAGCTCTCGCTGCCGCGCTGAGCCAAATAGAAAAACAATTTGGAAAAGGCTCGGTCATGCGTTTGGGCGATGCCGCGGCCACGTATGAGGTGGAGTCCATCCCCACCGGCTCATTGGGGCTCGATATCGCGCTCGGTGTCGGCGGCATCCCGCGCGGCCGAGTCATCGAAATTTTCGGTCCGGAATCCTCCGGTAAAACGACCTTGACGCTGGCCATCATCGCGTCGGCGCAAGCCAACGGCGGAACCGCCGCGTTCGTCGATGCCGAGCATGCACTCGATCCGGTGTACGCGGAAAAGTTGGGCGTGAAGGTCAATGACCTGTTGGTATCTCAACCGGATACCGGCGAGCAAGCGTTGGAAATCACAGACATGCTGGTGCGCTCCGGCGCGGTTGATGTGGTTGTGGTCGACTCGGTTGCAGCCTTGACGCCGAAAGCCGAAATCGAAGGCGAGATGGGCGATCAGCATATGGGGCTGCAAGCGCGCCTCATGTCTCAGGCGCTGCGCAAGCTTACCGGCAACATCAAACGATCCAACACCATCGTGATTTTCATCAACCAGATTCGTATGAAAATCGGCGTGATGTTCGGTAATCCGGAAACGACTACCGGCGGCAACGCCTTGAAGTTCTATTCCTCGGTGCGAATGGATATTCGGCGTATTGGGGCGATTAAGAACGGCGAAGAAGTGGTGGGTTCAATGACTCGCGTTAAGGTCGTGAAGAACAAAGTGGCGCCTCCTTTCCGGGAAACGGAATTCGAGATTATGTACGGCACGGGCATTTCCAAGGAAGGCGAACTCATCGAATTGGGTGTCCTACACAACATGATCGAGAAATCCGGCTCTTGGTATAGTTATAAAGGCGAGCGGATCGGGCAGGGCAAGGATAACGCCCGCACCTTCCTGCAGCAGCACCCAGAGATCTCCAAGGACATCGAAGCGCAAGTGCGCGCCAAGCTGATTCCCGAAAAG
>JAQGOD010000239.1 GCA_028293775.1 Gammaproteobacteria bacterium | reverse complement strand
GCCATAGTCGGTTTCGAGCAGCGCCACATATTTGTATTCGTTATTGGCGATCACGATGGTGCTCTGGATGGCCTGATTCAAATCGGCTTCGGTTTTTTGCGCCTGATCGGGATGGGCGAACTGCTTCATGGAACGGACGATCGTTGCGACTCTTCCCAAGCCTTCGACAGCGCTGTCCAGGGCCAATGGCGCGTTCTCGATGATGTAGTCAATGTCGGCTGCCACTTCAGCGGCAACGGCTAGGCGCGCCGCCTCGGCAACGTCGCCTCCCGTTTGCAGCGCGAGCTGCAGTGCACGGTACGATTGAACGACCGCGGCGATATCCGTCATCGAGGAGCGTACGAATTGAACGCTGTCGGTGACAAACTGCACGGGTGTATTAATCTCGTGCGCGACACCGGCGGCCAGTCGGCCGATGGATTCGAGTTTCTGAGCCGCCGCCAGCTCGCGGCCGAGCCGGCGCAGTTCGGTGATATCGAGCATCAAGCCTCGCAGGTACTTGGTTCCCTCTACTCGCTCGCAGGTGCCGTTCCAACGCACTTCGGTCCGGCAGCCTCCCAGCTGGGTAAGCGAGGTGACAAATTCGAACGGGCCGCATTCGCATTCATCGAAGCGCTGTCGGATGTCCTGGTTTGTGTCCCGGGGCATGACCACATCCAAAGCCCCCGGGAGCTTCCATTGCGCCTCCCCAATGCCTGAATCCGCGATGGCCTGCGGACCAATGTAGGGAAAGCAATTGCGCTTCAGATCCAGCGTGAATGGCACCGCCTTGGTGCTCTCCGCCATGAGCCTGAACATCTCCCGGCTTTGTTCGAGCGCTTGCGTGCGCTCCTTTACGGCCTGCTCGAGGCCGCCCATTTTGGAAGCTGCCTGTTCGGTCATCTGCCACTTCATGGTCAGCGCATTGGCGAACTGGTACACCTCGATGGGATCAAATGGTTTCCTGAGGATCAGGAGGCGATCCCGCACATCCAGGCGGGCCAGCACGTCCATCCACGCATAGTCCGTAAAGGCGCTGCACACGACGATTTGCAACTGCGGGTCTTCCTGCCACAACCGCTCGATGGTTTCCACGCCATCCCAACCGGGAGGCATGCGCATGTCGACGAACGCCACGGCGTAGGGGCGATTGGCGAGCCGTGAAGCGCGGACTTTCTCCAGCGCCTCCGATCCTTGTAGAGCGGAGTCCATCTCGAACTGCACGACGCCGGAAACGGCCGTCTTACCAAACAGCAGAGCTTCCGCCGTTTCCAGATCGACGTTGGCTGCAGCCGGCGCCAAGCTCTTGCGAAAATCCTCGTGGATGCTCGGCATGTCATCGACGATGAGGATGCGGCGGTTTTCGTGCGTTTTCATCTGAGAGACAGGGAAGGATCGCGCCGGTTACGCGGCCGCTTGCTCAATACCTTGCTCATTGCGGCAATTCCGGCGAGGAAACCGCGGGCATGACATCTGCATGCGCCGCCGGCAATAGTCCTCAATGGGGGAGCATATGTCCGAATAGCGCCTGCTGTCCGTGCGCTGTAGCGCATTCGCGACCGAAGCCAAGCGGCGGCCGCGTCTTAGTGCGACGCCTCCGCAAACGAGGCAAACAGCGTTTGCAGCTTTTGTACCGGGCCAAGGCGTGCGCGCTTGGCTTTCAGAGTCTCGAAGCTCGCCTCAGCGGCGCCCAGCGCGACGTCTATGTCGCCGGCCGTCATCGCGGCACTCAGGAACATATTATGCCAAGGGTGCACGTAGACTCCGCGCTTCAACATTTCGCTGCACCAGAAAAATCCCAAGCGCAAATCAGGATCATCGTCCAGCAAGAAAAGCGGCATTTGCGCAGGCCCGGTTTGCCGCAGATTGAATCCCGCCTTGGCGGCGCGCTCATGCAGGCCGTCGCGCAGCTGCAAACCCAGCCGTTCGATGCGCTCGAGGTAATCGGTGCTGTTGACGAGCTTGAGGGTTTCCAATCCGGCCGCCATGGGCGAGCTGGCGTACCAAAAAGACCCGGTTACGAAAATGTCGGCCGCGGCGGCACGAGCTTTTTCCGAGCCCAGCAACGCAGAGATAGGATGGCCATTGGCGATGCATTTGCCCCACGCAGAAAGGTCGGGCTTCACACCGACCAACGACCAGGAGCAATCGCGCGCCACCCGCAGCCCGCCGCGAACATCATCGACGATCAACAGCGCACCGCGCTCGTCGCATAGTTCACGCGCCCGCCGTGCATAGGCCGCTTCGGGTAGTTGTTGATCGACGAAAGCGTCGTGCTTGAACGGTGAGGCCATGATGGCTGCCAAATCATCACCGGCTTCGGCTACGGCGGCATCGAGACTGTCGATATCGTTGTACGCGCAGAATATCTGGTTGGCGCGATCCTCGCGCGTGGTACCGACCGGGCGTGGCGTGCACCACGGCGCCGCGCCATGATAGGCACCTTTCGCCAGCACGATGCGCTTCTTGCGGGTGTGGGCTCGCGCGGTGACCATGGCCATGGTGGTGGCGTCGGTGCCATTCTTGCAGAACATCGCCCACGCGGCGTGCTCAACCAGCGCGGTCATTTGCTCCGCAAAGGACACCATCAACTCGGTCGGACCGGTCAATGGATCGCCACGGCGGATTTGCCGGATGGCTGCATCGTCGATGGTCGCGTTGGCATAGCCGAAGAGTTGCGGCCCGTAAGCGCACATCAGATCAAGATATCGGGTTCCGTTGGCGTCCCAGAGATAGGCGTCTTCGCCACGGGAGAAAAACTGCGGGTAATCGTCCGGCAAGGCGATCACCGATTGATGACCGTACATCCCACCTGGTATTACGGCCTCTGCTCGGCGCCGCAGCGCCTGATCCGGGCTCTGAGTCTGCGACATCTTATTCTCCAGAGGATTGATCGTCTTTGGCGTCGCGTTGTCCGTATTGGGCGAAGCGGCGTAATACCTCTTCCATCTGCGGCTCGCTGAGCAATTGCGGCCCGCCGACCGCCAGCGCACCCCAGTAGACTGCCGCTTGTTCCTCCACCTCTTCTGCGATGGCGAGTGCGCGCATCAGGCTGCCCGCGGCGGCGATTTGCCCGTGGTTCGCCATCAAGCAGGCACGTCCACCGGCGAGGGCTTCAACAACCGCCTCGGCCAGTTCGGCAGAACCGAACGGATGATACGGCGCGAGCGGAATTTGCGCCCGTCCGCCCACCGCCACCATGTAATGAATGGCAGGAATCGAACGGCCGGTGCAGGCAAGTATCGTGGCGTGGCGCGAGTGGCAGTGCACGACGGCGGATAGGTCGGGTCGCTTGGCCAAGATCCCGAAGTGCATGCGCCATTCACTCGAGGGACGCATCGCTCCCGGCGGCGTATCGCCGTTCGCGTCAATCAGCACCATGCTCTCGGCGCTCAGCGCCCGCGGAGTCAACCCGGAGGGCGTTACCAATAGTTTGTCGTCGCAGCGGACCGAGGCATTGCCGGAGGTGCCGCGGTTGAGACCGCGCTCGGACATGCTTTGCATGGCACGCAGTAAATCTTGACGCAAGGTTTGTTCATCGCCCCGCTGGGTGCTTCTCGGGCTCATGCGACGGGCCCCTCGAGCAATAGCGCATCAACCTGTTCGGAAGAATTCAGACCGCCCACCGTTGCCGGCCCTTGCGCCACCAATGAGGCGGTTGCGGCCGCAAAATTCAGCGCGTCCAGCCACGGCCTCCCGCGCATCCTCGCGGCGATGAATCCGGCACAGAAACCATCGCCGCAGCTGGTCGTATCGATCAGCTCTTTGACCGGAATCGCGGCAATTTGATCGACCCGGCCTCGGGAATCGACCGCATGCGCGCCTTGCGCGCCGTTCTTGATCACGCACGCGGCGGCGCCCCAGGTGATGAACGCCTGGGCGGCACAGTGC
>JAQGOD010000274.1 GCA_028293775.1 Gammaproteobacteria bacterium | reverse complement strand
TCATGGCCATCAACGACAGCGGCATCGGTTCACCATCAATGATGAACTTCGCATTGAAGATCTTGTGACGGCAGTGCTCGGAGTTGGCTTGCGCGAACATCATCAGCTCGACATCGGTGGGATCTCGGCCCAATTCACCGAATGCCTGCACCAAGTAGTCGATCTCATCGGCCGAAAGAGCCAGGCCCCATGCTTGGTTAGCCCGCGCCAAAGCCTCATGGCCGTCCGCGCCCAGTGCGACTCGGCGCAGGCCTCGCGGCGGCGCGGCGTGAAACAGGCCGCTGGGCTCTAGCGTGTCCAGCCAGACCGATTCGGTCATGCGATCGTGCAAGTACACCGCCAGCTTGTTCAGATCCGCGATGTCGAGCTGACCTTCACACTCGATGGAATACAAGGTACCGCGCTCGACGCGCGCCACCGCATCCAATCCGCACACATGCACAATGTCCGTGGCCTTGCTCGACCACGGCGACTCGGTACCCAGGCGGGGGGTGACCAAAATGCGGTGGCTGTCACTGCGGCGGCCGCCGGGGCTCTCTGATGCCCTCCTTAAGTCTGCATCGCGGGCGCCATAAGTCAGGAGCTTTTCCAACACCTGAAGTTCACGTTCGGCAAGCGCGCGGGAGGCATCGACGAAGTGCACCCAGCGGGCTGCGAGGCCACGTACCCGCGGCTCCTCCCTCTTCAGTGCACGCAGCAGTTGATCGAGACGGAATTTCGACAGCGCCGGTGCGCCGAAAAGGCTAAACATGCATCATTCTATAGGAGAGCGCCTATTTACGAGCGCTGGAATCTCCGCCGGGTGTGTAGATGGGAACAGGGAATTGGGCGACGTTGGAACCTTCCAGCGCCACGATCTTGCTGACGCCCTGTTTCTTGACTTCATCGATGCGCAGCACCGAATGCATGGGCAGATAGGTGCGCTTTACTTCGTGGAATTCGGCCTTGATCTTCTCTTCGGCGGGATCCACCACCACCGTCGAGCGCTCGCCGAACACCAATTCCTCTACCTCGATGAAGCCGAATAAGCTGCCGTGACTCACTTTGCGGGCGTAGATCTCATAGACCTGGCCTTGATTTACGAACAGAACTTTAAAAATGTGACTCGCTGCCATTGCCTAGGCTCCAACCATTGCTAGTATTACCATATTATACCGGCACTTAGCGCAAACCTTGACACCCGCTGGATGGATTGACTATGGCCCTGCGCTTCCGCGTCGTCAGCGAACACTCAACCCGCCTCGGAGCACTTGCAACGAAAGTTTTCGGTGTTCACGGAGGTACCGTTGGGCGCGCCACTGACAATGAGTGGATTCTACCCGACCCGGAGCGTTACCTCTCGGGCAAACACATACGCATTGATTTTCGCGCCGGCGCGTACATTCTGGTCGACACCAGTTCCAATGGTACTTATGTCAATGGCGCACAAGTACCCCTGGGCAAGTATCACGATTACCCCCTCCAGGATGGCGACTACGTCAGGCTGGGCGAGTACGAGCTCCTGGTCAGCATTGACAAGAGCAACGACTTCCCGCCTGAAGAAAGTGCCATTATCGCGTACGACGGGCAAGCGCCCTCCTCTGCGGCCAAGAAATCCACCGCCAATGATCTGGGCGCAGACCTTGACTTGAGTCAGCTGCTGGAACCCAGCAATGTGCTCGCCGGCGAACCGGGCGGGCCGCGAGACGCGTATGGACAGCCCCTGCCCACGGTCGCTCGACAACCGCAAGCCGCAGAGGCAGCCGCAACGCCCTGGCACATGATGACGCGGCCTTTGAAGGTGGAACCTTCCAAGGCAATGCAAAAAACGCCTCCGAAAGGGCCGCCCGCCGCGGCGCCCGCGAGTGAAAGCACGCCGAGCGTCTCGAACGCTCAGGTGTCGCGGTCGCAAAGTTTATCGCTGTATGAAGGCGACTTCGATATCGGCTTATCTTCATTTTGCCGCGGTGCGGGAATCGACCCCGCGTCCATCAGCTCGGAGGCACGCGGCGCCGCGCTGCAGCTGGCAGGCCAGATGTTGCGCGAAGCCGTGTTGGGATTGATGGAACTGAACCAGGCCCGCAACGAGTTTCGCAACAGGTTCAGGATTGCAGCGCCGGCTGCGGACGCTCCCGAGTCGCCCTTGAATTTCTCGCGGGGCGTCGATGAGGCCTTGGTGCGGCTATTGTCGACGGTCTCGACCCGCGCCGGATCGGTTGAAGCGATCCGGGAGAATTTACGAGAACTCAAGGCGCAGAATGCCGCGACCCTCACCGCAACGCGTGCTGCGTTCGAAGAATTCTTGAGCCGTGTCGATCCCAAGGAATTGGAAGAGCGCTTCGATCGGGTCGGTAAGCGCGGCGTCTTTGGCGGTCAAAACAAGGCCAAGTATTGGGACTTGTACGCCGAACTGTACTCAGGGCTCGCGCAACGTCCCGCCGATGGATTTCCTCATTTGTTCACGGAAACTTTTGCAAAGGCGTACGAGGCTAAGCTGCGCGCGTTGGTTCCCCCGCGCCGCACCGGTTTCGGCTCCGATCGCGAAGCGCCGAACAATCCCACCGGTCACGCCGTCGGCGATCCTTAGGGCATTTAAGCAACGGCCTTGCCCGTAGTAAAGTGACGCGTGCGGCTATTACTCGTAGAAGATGATGATCTCGTTGCCGACGCCATCCTGCGAGGCTTGAGCGCGGCTAATTATTCGGTGCACCGGGTCATGAGCGCAGAGGCCGCTCAAGCGGCAATCGCCAACGAAGAATTCGCCATGGCCGTCATCGATGTCGGGCTGCCGGGCGCCGACGGCCTGACGTTGGTGCGCCGGCTGCGCACCGCCGGCAAATCTTTACCCACCCTCGTCCTTACCGCCCGGTGCACGCTAACGGACAAGGTCAAAGCGCTCGACTTGGGAGCCGACGATTTCTTAAGCAAGCCATTCGAGGCCGCCGAACTGGCGGCGCGATGCCGAGCGCTCATGCGACGCTCCCACGGCGCGGCCAACGGTATCGTGAAGTTCAATCGAATCAGCGTCGACCTTGCGGGCAAGCGTCTGTGCATCGACGAGGCGGAAGTCGAGCTCACCGCGCGCGAATGGCTGGTGCTCGAGTGCCTGGCACGGCGCATCGGGCAAATCGTGTCCAAGGAGCGAGTGCAGCAGGCCGTGGCGGGGCCTGATCAAGACATCACGCCCAACGCCGTGGAAGTGCACATCTCGCGGCTGCGCGCCAAGCTCGGCGATGCCGCCATCATTCGCAGCCTGCGCGGTCTTGGATATCGACTTGATGAAGCGAAGCCTGCTTGAATTCATCCATCAGTCGCAGATTGATATTCTGGCTGGCGGTGCCGCTAATGTTGTTGTCTCTCTGCGGCGGGCTGATTCATTATTTCAACAGCATCGCGCCCAATGTAATTAGCAGCGATAGGCGTCTGAAAGCCGCCGCGAACGCCCTGATGTTGCATTTGGGGGTTAACAATGGACGATTCACGCTCGACGCCAATCCGACAGGTACCCCGGCACTGCCGTCGCCGGAATCGATCGACTTTGCATTACGCGATATCCAAGGTCGTCTGCTTCTCGGTGACGCGCGTTTGGAGGCAGTGCCGATTAGCAATTCGACCGCCGACGTATTCGCAATGGCGGACATCAACTCACAAAGCGTTCGCACTCTGACGACTCGATTCAATAGCCGGGGCGGGGTCGTTTTTATCACCGTAGCGGATGCGCATCGGGTCGGCGACCCGACGGTTCGGTATAGTTTCATGAGCACCCTGCTGTGGGACTTCGTCCAGCTAGATATCACCTTGGTGTTGGTGTGGGTCGGAATCCAATTAGGTCTGCGGCCGATTACAAAACTCCGGGACGAGATCGGCGCCCGCTCGGCGTTGGATCTGCGGCCGATCGATGAAGCGTCGGTACCTCGCGAGATCG
>JAQGOD010000236.1 GCA_028293775.1 Gammaproteobacteria bacterium | reverse complement strand
CGTTGCCCAGCCAATTCGAAACGTGAAATTCGAACACGGCGTTGTCGCTCAAACCAACCAACGTGGTCAAGCCCACCATCTCGTGCGTCACCGGCGGCAGGCGATTGACCATGAAGGGCATGGTGTCGGCTCCCTGGGAGTAGCCGATCAGCAGCACGTGGGTCTTGCCCCACTGCGCCGAAAAATGACGCATGACGCGGTCCAGATCTTGAGCGGCGCCGGCCGGTGTGCGCGGCGACCAGAAATACTTGAGCGAATCCCAGCCCACGATCGGAATGTTGTGTTTCGCGAGCTCATCGGACACACCGCGGTCCAGGCCTACCCAACCGCCGTCACCTGACAAGAAAATGCCGAACCAGGGACTGGTGTTGTCGGCAGCCGGGACAATGATAAGTGGCAAATCGGCCACCGGTGCCGCCAACGGCGGCGCTGTAAGTTTCGGCTCTGAGGTTATGCGATCGTAAGCCGCCTCATATTGCGGCAACCAGTTTCTCTCCACCGAGTAGCCGTGGCCCACCGTCGGCAACATGACGGTCTCGGCACCGGGAACGGAAGCAATAAATTTTTGCGTGGCTGCTGCCGGACATACTAGGTCGAGTTCTCCTTGAAGGGATATCCATTTCCCGGAAAGTGTTGTCGCCGGTCAAAAATCCACGCCCTTGAGCACGCCGCTCGCGGCGCGGCGCGGGGTCGACTCGATACCCGATCCCTTGCACAGGGGTTTCTTAAGGTCAAGATCTGGACAAAAACCGAGGCTCAAGGCGCCTTTGAATAACCGATCCGGGGCCTCGGCGAGCGTTGCGTAAACCAGTGTGGCCCCGGACGAATAACCCACGAGCGTCGGCTGAAGATAAGACTTGAGGCCTAGCTTTGCTTGCAAATAGCGGCTCAAATTTTCCAGGTCCGCGGCGGGTGAGACGCATTTGTCTGCTGAGCTTTCGAGCTGCCCAAGGTAGTGCCGGATATCGATGCCAGCCACGATCGCGCCCTTATCCGCCAGATGCTGCGCCATGGAAATCACGCCCAGGTTCCAACCGCCATCGCCGGATAAAAACAACACCACGTCGCGCGGCTCGGCGCCGCCGCGAAGAACGCTGATATTGCCGAAACGGCCGTAGGAGATGCTGTTCGCCGGTGCGCCGTAGCCTAGGCTCCCGAAACACAAGAGCAGCGCGGCGAGCGCGGGTGCTCGTTTCACTTGCGCAGCACCTTGCGCACGCCGCCTGATATCAGCGCCGTCACGTCCAGCACGGCGCCCGCCATGGCCAGGCCGTCCGGCGCGGCGAGATAACGAGGGCGCCACACGGGATCGAATTTCTCCTTGAATTTGCGCAGACCCTCGAAATTGTAAAAGATCTCGCCGTAGCGCTGCACCATCCGGCCCAGCTTATGCCACGCGGGAGCCAGCGCGTGTTCTTCCAAACCGGAGAGCGGCGCCATCCCTAAATTGAACCACTTGTAGCCCTGTCCCCTGCCCCACAGCATGCATTCGATCAGCATGAAATCCACGACCCCCTTTGGGGCCGCCTCGTTGTAGCGCATCAGATCCACCGACAACTCGGTAGAACCGCCGCGCCAGAGGTTTGCGAACGCACAGATCTTGGCGTTGTGGCGAACCACGCCCACATCAAAATGCGCGATATAGCGTTCGTCAAAGAACCCCAAGGAAAAGCGCTTTTCGGCGGTTTTCTTCTCTTCAAGCCACGCATCCGACACCGCGCGCAGTTCGGGCAAGATCGCCGGCACATCGCGACGCGCCACCAGCTCGAAAATGGCGCCGTCGCGGATGGCGCGGCGATGCGCCTGGCGCAGATCCGCCCGAGACGGGCCCTCCAAGGAAAAGCTCTCGAGCGGCACGCGAGCCTCCTCGCCGAGCTTGCTCAACGTCAATCCCAAATCGACGTATAACGGCAAACGTTCCGGGGTGACTTGGTAGAACACCGGGGAGACCGCCATGGCGTCGCAGTCTTCGAGAAACTCCCATGCTAGCTCTTCGCCAAGTTCGACCGGACCGATGGGATCGCCCATGGCCACCCAACTGCTGCCGGATGACTGGAACGTGATGCATGCCGTGCGATTCTTGTTGAACAGCAGATTCTTATCGCCCAGCAGCGCAAGATTCCCGGTCGTGTCCTCGCTGTTCTCGATCAGCTTCGCGACGCATTCCAGATCCTCCTGCCGCGGGGCGGAGAAGCGCGGCGGCGCCGGCCGCAACACGCGCCACAAGCCGTACGCGGCGGCGATGATCACTGCAAGGAGCGACGCGCGCAGGCTGCGCGGCGCCGAGGCATGAAACGCAAACTGCCACCACAATTCATTGCCGTAGGGCAGATGCCGGTACGCGAAAAGAACCAGCCACGCGGCCGTCAACAAGACCAAAAAGAACGCCACGATCCACGCGCTGGAGTAATGCTGCTCGATCAACGAGGCGCGGCGCCGAAATCGCGCACGCGCCATGGTCAGGATGATGACCACGGCCCCCAGGACCGTGGCCTCTTCGTAGTCAAAGCCCTTGAGCAGAGATAGCAAGATTCCGGCACACAGCAGCCAAATCGTAATCCACCAGGCCGTGTGCAACCGCCGGTACAGCCCGTGCGCGATAATGAGCAAGCCGACACCCACGACGCTGCCGAGAAGATGCGACAACTCCAGCACCGGCAAGGGCACGAAGTTTCGCAGCAGCGCCAGGCGGTTGCCGAGACCGGGAGTTGCCCCTGAAAACACCAACACCGCGCCGGCCAGAAATACCGCGATCGCAATAGCCTGGGGCGTCATTGCAATCATGAAGGTCCGCACCATCCGCGCGACCCGCACCACCGGGCCTCGGTGGATCCAGACCTCGTGTGCACCGAGCAGTATTAGCGCCAGGGCGAAGGGAGCGAAGTAATAAATGGCGCGATAGGCCACCAGCGCGCCCAGCAAACGGTCCTTGGGCACAGTCGGCAGCAGCAGCAATAAGACGAATTCGAACACGCCGATGCCGCCCGGAACGTTGCTGATGGCGCCGGCGGCGAGAGCAATGAGGTAGATGCCCGCAAACGACCCGAAGCTCATCGCGGCTTCGCGCGGCAGCAATACGTACAAAACGCTGGTGGCGCACAACATGTCGACACAGCTGATGCCGATCTGGGCGAAAGCCACGGGTGGTTTGGGCACCGGAATTTCCAGTTTGCGAAAGCGCAACGGCGCGTGGCGCGTGCAAACCAGCCAAAGATATGACGCGGCGACCGCCAGCAGCGCCACGCCGGCGGCAGTGGCCAGCCATGCAGGGACGTGCAGGATCGAGCCCGACATTCTGGCATTCGAAAGCAGCGACAGTCCGAGCAGCACGCTCGCGCCGAGGAAGAAGGTTAAGGTACCGAACGCGATGATGGTCGCAATCTGTTTGGCGCGTAAGCCGAGCGCCGTGTAGGCGCGGTAGCGGATCGCGCCGCCGCTGATCGAGTTCAGGCCGACGTTATGCCCGATGGCGTAACCCATGAATGAGATGAGTGCCACCCGCAGATAGGGAACTCGGGCGCCGGCGAAACGGACGGCAAGCAGATCGTACAAAGTCAGACAGCCATAGCCTGCACAGGTGAAAAACGCAGCCCGTATCAGCTTTGCATTCGGAATCGATCGAACGCGAAGCAGAATATCCTTCCAGTGATATTGACCAAGCAAGTGGTGTAGAACGAACAGCGCTGCCGCGAATAGAGCGACGCCCAAAAGGGTCTGCCAAATGGGGAGCTTGGTTGCTGTGGTCGGGTGTGCCAAGCCAGGTATCGTATCAGGCCTCCAAGGCGAGGCTGAAAACTGCTAGGGTTGGCTCTTTCGAATCCGTTGAAAGGGGTACTACATGAGTTCTGCCAATGAGGGCCCTCAAGCCGCCATGGATGCGACGCAAGTCTTTCGGGAGGAAACTTTTACCGATCGGAAGGTCGGCACCATCCGTAGATTGACACCAGTGACCGCCGACGGAATGCCCGATGAGAAGCGGCCCGTGATATTTGTAGGACAAGCTCAGGTCATGACGCCCATGGGCGCCGTGCCGATCAGCTTCGTGCTCGACGCTCCCACGTTGAGCGCGGCCATTGAAAAATTCGGCGCCGCCGCCGAGGATGCGGTACGTCAAACCATGCGTGAGCTTCAAGAAATGCGG
>JAQGOD010000224.1 GCA_028293775.1 Gammaproteobacteria bacterium | reverse complement strand
CGTGAAGCTCAAGCCAGTGCCGCCGGTGGCGAATAAGAATTGATCCTGCGGAGGTAATCCCGGATTGCCGCCCGGGATGCTCAATATTCCGGCGTATGGGGAGGCTGCGCCGACGCCGCCCACATCCGGCGGGGGCAACGTGACGTAGAGGGACTTGTCCTTGAGGTCAGCACTGCTGAAGAAATGACCGCCGTTGGGCGGAGAGGTAATTTCATATTGGTGCGCCATCGCGAACTTCGGCCCCGGCGAGCCGTCGGCATTGATGATCTTCTCGGACAAGAGGTTCAGAACCTTGTCCTGCTTATTCTTTGGCACGTAGGTTGCGAATAAGTGATCGAAGCTGCGGTTCTCGCCGACGATGATAATGACGTGTTTGATCGGCGTGGCGGTTTGGATTGCGTCGACGGAGGCGTCGGGATCGGCGGCTTGCGCCGCTGCGGACCAACACAACGCGGACAACGCCGTTGCGGACGCGCAAGCGGCGAGTTTCGGGTACAAAAATTTCGGGCTCTGAAGAAGCATAGGCTCTCCCCTGTAAGTGAATGACATCGGCCCGCGTGACGCTACGTGCCAAAAATTGCGTTGCGATTAACCTTTTGTGACGGGTGGTGCGAATTCGCGGCCAGAGTCCATGCGGCGGAGGCTCGCACCGATTGTTTGAAAAACTTACAGAGACTCGTTCATGTTGGCCCGGCGTGCGGCAGTGACGCGGCGCATTGGCAGGTGAAGTTTTTACGGTACGATTCGGCATGCACCTCAAAGTCATAGTGATGCTGCTCGCCGGTCTGCACTGCGCAACAGCCAGCGCGAATCCAGGTGCTCCCGATGGTAAGCAGGCAGCTGCCGGCGGCACGCCTGCAGGAGCCAACGCGCCAGCGAGCGGCCAGTCGCCTAGACCCGATGCGCGCATAAGCGTGTTGACGCCGGAGCAGGTCATCGAACTCTTGGATCAGACCGTCGACTGGTACAGGACGCTCGGCACGCAGCAGCAAAGCGCGACCCGTGCGAGCGATCTCATGATCGTGTATGCAAATAAGCAAGCGGCCGATGAAGTAGTCAATCTGGCCATTGAAATCGCGCGCGCGAGCGCCGAACTCATCAGCAGCGAAGCCAACGCGGAGCAAAGCGCGGACACCGCCGCATCGCAATCTTTCGAACGGCAGCGAGATAGATTGACGCAGCAACGCGTGGCCACCCAAGCGGAGATGGATGCCGATCGCCAAAAGCTCGCCACCACCAGTGGCAAGGTGAGGCGGGAACTCGAAGCGAAACTCCCTGAGCTTCAGGGCGAACTCTCCATGCTGGATGCGCAAATAAATATGCTCAACACGATGGCTGACTTCACCCATCAGACCAATCCGAAGGCTGCGAACGCGAACGCCCTAAAGGCCCACATCGATGCCATCGCCGCCAGCGTGCCGACCGTGACTCTCAGCGTGGCGACGTCGTCGTCCGCCGCTGCGTCCAATGCCTCGTCGGCAACCCCCCTTGCGACGAGCGCATCGCAGAAGGAGGGGTCGCGGTCGGGGATCTGGGATCTGCTCTCGGAAGTACTTCGCCTGCGCGCCAAGCTCAAGGCGATCGATGCCGTCGATGCGCGCACCGCTGCCTTGGCCGCAACGTTTCAAAACATCAACAAGGCGCCGCTGGAGCATTTGAAGGCTCTCTCGGCGCAAAGCGACGCGCTCGCGGCGCAGGCGGACAACGCCGGCAGCGCCACCTTGATCAACCTGCGCAAGCAATTCGATACGCTGGCGTGGTTCTTCAAGCAAACAGCCTCCATATTGCTTCCGCTGAGCAAGGAATCCGTGCTGCTTCAGCAGTACCGCCACAATTTGGACAATTGGCGCCAATTCACGCGTCGAGAATATAAGGACGCGCTCCGAGCTTTGGGCGTTCGCTTAAGTATTTTGGCCGGAATGCTGGCTATCGTGTTCATCCTGGCGGAAATCTGGCGCCGAGCGGTGCTGCACTATTCGCGCGAACCGCGTCACCGCTATCAGCTGTTGTTGATACGGACCATCGTCATGTGGACTGCGGTGGCGATCATCGTCGCCTTGAGTTTCGTCACCGAGATAAGCACCTTCGCCACGTTTGCAGGCTTGCTCAGTGCCGGTGTCGCGGTGGCCATGCAAAGCGTCTTGGTCTCCATTGTCGGATATTTTTTCCTCATCGGAAAATATGGCATTCGGATCGGGGACAAAGTGCAGATCGGCACGGTAACCGGCGAAGTCATCGATCTCGGGCTGGTACGCATGCATTTGATGGAACTCAGTCAGACTGGTCCCTTGGGGCCGACCGGCAGGGTGGTTGCATTCGCCAATCTGATCGTGTTCCAGTCCTCCGGAGGTTTGTTCAAGCAACTTCCGGGTGTCGATCTGTCCTGGCATGATATGACGATCGCCTTGCCGGCGGTCGATGACTATGTGGCTTTGAAGGCAAAGTTGGCGAAGGGGGTGGAAGAGGCGTTGCACGACTATCGCGGAGAAATTGAGCGTCAGACCCGGCAGGTGCGCGGCCTGAGCATTCTAGAAGGCGGCGCGGAGACCGCTGCGCGTATTCAAATGCGCATCGTCGATGGGCACATGCAGGCGCAAATCGGTTACCCCGTTCATTTGAAATACGCTGCGGACATCGACGAGCGCGTATCGCAAGCGGTGCTGAATGTCCTGCAGGGCGTTGGCGCCCCCGCTCAAAATCTGCAGCCTCAGAAAAAGTCGCCCTGAGCCGGCGTGAAGCAGGCCAGCCATGTTCTCGTCATCAACACCCGGCGGCAGGGGCTGCTCGACATCACACGAGAGGTGCGCGCCTGGCTCGAGGGTCAGTCGATAGCTTCGGGGTTGGCGACGCTGTTCTGCACGCATACATCGGCGTCGCTATTGATTCAGGAGAACGCCGCTGCCGAGGTACGTTCCGACCTCGAGGCCTTTTTCGCTCGGTTGGCCCCTGAAAACCCAAGTCTGTACGACCACAACGACGAAGGTCCCGACGACATGCCCGCGCATCTGCGCACCGCGCTGACACAGGTTCAGTTGTCGATTCCCATCATTCATGGCGAACTCGCGCTCGGGGTTTGGCAAGGAATTTATTTATTCGAACATCGGCGCCGGCCGCACGAGCGCCGGATTGCCTTGCACGTCATCGGCGAATGAGCGGGGATGTCTGAGCCCGGCTCGCGCTCGAGGATTCAGGAACTGGTGATTGAACCCGGAGTTTGCCATGAACATAGGATTTATCGGGATAGGCAGCATGGGTGCCGCCATGGTGCCCAACTTAGTGAAGGCAGGGCACCGCGTGGGAGTATGGAATCGCAATCCGGCTGCGGCGAAAGCGCTTGAAGGTGTCACGGTGCTTGCATCGCCGGCAGCGGCGTTCGACAACGATGCGGTACTGACCATGCTCGCCGATGACAAGGCGGTACGCAGTGTGATCATCGATTCGGGCGCGCTCGCTTCGGCGCGAAAAGGCTGCGTC
>JAQGOD010000207.1 GCA_028293775.1 Gammaproteobacteria bacterium | reverse complement strand
GCGAGAGCGCCTCGCCGGGAGCGTTCCAGCAACATAGGTGCCCGATCCTTGCCGGCTGACGACGTAGCCCTCGCTCAGCAACCGCTCATAGACTTGGCTCACGGTGTTCCGCGACACGCCGAAGAATGTCGCGGACTTTCTGGTGGCCGGTAGTCGGGCGCCCCGCGCCAACCTCCCGTCGAGAATCGCCGCCTTCAATTGACGATAGAGGCTGCGGCCGGAATCGCGCGATCCCTTGGCCGGCAAATCTAGATCTATTTCGAATAGAGGATCCATCCCGCGCGGGTTCCTTGATTGAGAAATGGCCCACCTATTTTTCCTGGAAGTGGCTCTTCAGAGAAGGGGGCGGGCTAGGGAATAGTGGCGCAGCCAGACAGGTGGCAGCCCCATAGACCAATTGGAGCAACCGTGATTTCAGCAGAAAAGGCAGATTCAGTACGTATTCGTCGGGGCCGCAGCAGCCTGCTCGGCGCTGTCGGTGCTCTCATTGTATCGCTTTCGGCGGGCGCCGCGGCTCAAGCGGCGCAGCCCCCTGAGGCGGCCATGCGCGACGGCCAGCACGACTTTGACTTCAATGTTGGCGCCTGGAAAACCCAGATCAAGCGCTTGGTGCACCCTTTGTCAGGATCGACCGAATACATCGAGCTCAATGGGACCGTCACAGTGCGCAAGGTCTGGGACGGCCGCGCCCAGTTGGAGGAAATCGAAACGGACGGCCCGAACGGGCATTGGGAAGGCATGACGATGTTTCTTTATAACCCTCAATCGCATCAGTGGAACCAGACCTTCGCCAACAGCAAGACAGGCGTCCTCAACCGGCCCCTTGTCGGCACGTTCAAGGATGGGCGCGGCGAGCTGTTCTCTCAGGATTCGCTCAATGACCGATCCATCCTGGTACGGGGCGTCTGGTCGGATATCACGCCGAACTCTCACCGTTTCGAGGAAGCGTATTCGGACGACGGCGGCAAGACATGGGAACCGGTGTTCATCGCGATGTTGACACGGGATCAGCCATGAACCGGCCCCATCACCTCGGGGCAGAACTTCTGATCGGCTCGATCATCCTGGTGCAGCCCGTCGCCAGTCTGGCGCAGCAGCAACCGACGGTTGATCGGGCGGCGGCCGGGCACCACGACGGCAGCAAAGACTTCGACTTCGATTTTGGGACGTGGAAAACACACTCTTCGCGACTTCTGCGTCCACTGACGGGGTCAAAAGACTGGGCCGACATGGACGGCTTCACTGTGGTTAAAAGGGTTTGGGGCGGGCGCGCCAATCTCGCGGAATACAAGGCGGACGGCCCCGCA
Organism: Gammaproteobacteria bacterium; assembly: GCA_028293775.1. Next base: position 4,274 of record JAQGOD010000207.1, on the reverse strand, counting down.
GGCCACGTCGAACTGCTGGCCTTGCGCACGTACAATCCGACCACCCGGCAGTGGAATCTGAACTTTGCCACTCCGAATGTGGGGACGCTGGGCATTCCAGGGGTCGGCGAATTCAGAAACGGTCGTGCCGACTTCTACGATCAGGAACCGATAAACGGTAAATCCGTTTTAGTGCGATTTTCAATCTGGGGGATCGCTCCGGATACGGCTCAATCAGAACAGGCGTTCTCCGCGGATGGCGGCAAGACTTGGGAGGTGAACTGGATCAACCGATACACGCGCGTGCAGGACGCTCCCGCGAGCGGCGCGCAACCCCAGAAAAAACAGACCTCCGAATGACGCACCCTGGGCACTCGTGCGAGTTCAGTGCGCGCGCTGGTGTGCCTTCAAGAGTTCGATGACGCCGTCCAGAGTCGAGGCCGCAGAGGATTGGTCTCCCTGCGAGCAAGCCCGCAAAACCGATCGAAGTTGACCCTTCATCCACAGCGCCTCGCCCGCGGTGTACTCTGACCCGTCGGAAGCAAACACGCGTACTTGTGCCGGTTTGTCAGGCCGCAGCGAATCCACCACGCGCTCGGCACCTACCACCTGTTCCGTCAACTTGGGAGCGCAGCTTGCCTGACTCAGGCTCGGCGACGCCAGTATGTAAGTGGATGCGAGAACAACTAAGAATGTCCTGGCCATGATATGTCTCCTTTCGCGGATTGTTTCTGGGACGCACGCAGTACTCGGTGGTCGCGGCAATAAACAAAGAGAAAGGATATTAAGAACGGCGTAAAGATGCCGTTAAGAAAGGCCGCGACGGTCGAGTTGCGGACTAAAGAATCTGAGAAGAGGCGGCTTCCCGGGCGAAGAAGCCGCTGTTAGTTTCAGCTGTAATACACGAACGTCGTTAAAACTTATATATACCTTGCAGGGCAAAGCCGGTTTGGCTGTCCGCGAGCGGATTTGCGGCTGTGAGGCTCCTGACGAAAGTCGGTTGGGTGGACTTGTCGTAGCGGCCTTCGATACGAAGCTCGAAATTCTTGATCGGGTCATAGCCGAAGGTGAGCGTTCCTTCCTTCAGCGTCTGCGCAATTCCTGTACCGGTCACGAATCCTTCCTTGTCGTCGAGGTACTCAACTCTAAACGACACGCGCCATTGCTCGTTGAGCGCGTAATTTGTGTAGAAGGCGGCTCCGTTCCAGTTGAGGTCGGGGTCACCGCTCTTTTGCTGTTTCTGCTTGCCCCAGTCAAAAGTCAGAATGAGCGTGAGCGCGTCGCTTGCATTGTAGGTGGCGACTGCATCGACCAAAGTCCTTTGCGCGTCGAAAGTCGGATCTTTGCCAACATACGCTTGGGCCGTGAGCGCGAACGCCTTGCTTGGAGTCCATGCTAGGCCCACCTCTCCGGTCTTCGATCCCGAGGTCGTCAAGGACGAATAGTTCCATCCATTGTTGACGCCCGCCACGACGCTGAGCGTATCGCTCAGCGCGTAGGTTGCGCGAATACCCGTATGCGTCAAAGGCTCGGCGTAGAACAGGAAGGAGCGGGAGAAATTCGTATTACCCGTGGGCGCAATCACTTCCGCACCGGCCAAAGTCACGTACTTTCCGGCGATGACTGTTACCGGGCCCCCGACATACTGCACGAATCCCTGAACCACATCGAAGACATTGGGATTGCTGCCTTCGGCTGCGTTCAGGATTTTCATGTCCTCCCCGGCCGCGACATTCACCAAGGCACCGAACCCCTCTTTGGGCTGGTATGCAATGGTCAATGCACCCTGGTCGAGTTGAAACGTATCGTGCTTGTTGTCGAATTGGTGATCGGTGCCGTAGCCGTTCGAATGGAAATAAGACGCGGCGACGTACCCGGTCGCGGTAAGTCCCGACGCAGTAAATACATCGGACAGCATCGGCCCGGTCGGGGCCGCTGGTTTCGAGGGCTCATCCTCGGCTGATGCCGCACCGCCCGCGGCAAAAAACAAAACGATTGCTGAGACGATCAACGGAGTCGGATTCATGTTCATGTCTTTCCATCCCTCTGCTTATAAATATCTCGAATTGGATTTTTTGAGCAAATAGCTCCCTACCCGGTGGCGCGTGGGCGCCACCGGGGGATGCTGCAAATCAGTTATTCCACTCTTTCCCCGTGTAGAGAAATGTCCAGGCCTTCGCGTTCCTGCTCCTCGGTTACGCGCAGACCGATGGTCATGTCGATCACCTTGAGAATGATGAAGCTCATGACGAAGCCGTAGATAAGCGTGGTTCCGATGCCCCACAGCTGGGTGATTACGGAACCGTCTGCGCCGCTTATTTCCTTGCTGGCAAAGACACCCGTGAGCAGAGCGCCGATGATTCCGCCAATACCGTGAACGCCGAAGGCGTCGAGGGAATCGTCATAACCCAAGGCTTTCTTCAGCGAAGTCGCCGCAAAGAAGCAGGCGACGCCGGCGACCGCACCAATCACCACGGCAGGGGTGGGGCCGACATAGCCTGATGCCGGCGTGATTGCGACCAATCCCGCGACCGCACCCGATGCGATACCCAAAACGCTGGGTCTTCCCTTGACGATCCATTCCGCGAACATCCAGGCCAGCGCCGCAGCGGCGGTTGCGATCTGCGTAGCCGCCATCGCCATGCCTGCCCGTCCATCGGCAGCGCCGGCGGAACCTGCATTGAAGCCGAACCAACCGACCCATAGGAGGGAGGCGCCGATCAGCGTCAACGTCAAATTATGGGGCGGCATCGGCTCCTTGGGGTACCCCAAGCGCTTGCCCAGGACCAAGCAACTCGCGAGGCCGGCGATACCGGCATTAATATGCACGACCGTACCACCCGCATAATCAAGAACGCCTTTGACGGCGAGCCAGCCCGATGGCTCCCAAACCCAGTGTGCAATGGGGCAATACACGACGAGCGACCACACCGACATGAACACGAGCATGGCCGAGAATTTCATTCGGTCGGCAAACGCACCTGCAATCAAGGCCGGCGTGATAATTGCGAACGTCAACTGGAACATCGCGTAGACGGTTTCCGGAATGGTCAACGCCAAATGGGACACGGTTATCTTGTTCGCGTCTTTCATGATCGTCATGCCATTGAAAAGCGCGCGCGTCGCACCTCCGAGGTAGGTACTACCCGGGGTGAACGCCAATGAATATCCAATCAACCACCACAAAAGCGTAACGACACAAGTGATCGCGAAGCTCTGCATCAACGTCGCCAACACGTTCTTTTTGCGAACCATTCCGCCATAGAAGAGCGCGAGGCCCGGGATGGTCATCATCAGCACCAAGGCGGTTGAGGTCAGCATCCAGGCGGTGTCGCCTGAGTTAATCTTGTCCGTGCCTATAAGCTGTGGTTCCGTTGGCGCAGGTTCTGCGGCGGCGGGTGCCGCGGAATCGGCCGGCGCCGTCGTTGGAGCTTGCGCCGCGGATGCCGCCGAGGCCGGGGCGTCATCGGCCCACGCTGCGGGTCCGGACAACAGGAAGAGGCCGATAACGACCCATCGAGGCAATTTCTTCGTCAATTTGAATCCCCTTATGTGTTCTGGATTGCTTTAGTGTTCTAGATTGCTTTGGCGTCGCGCTCGCCCGTACGAATGCGCACGACCTGCTCGAGATCGAAGACGAAAATTTTCCCGTCCCCGACCTTGCCGGTCTTGGCCGAGCTAGTGATCGCCTCGATTACCTGGTCTGCCAAGGCATCCTCGACGGCAATTTCGATCTTTGTCTTGGGTACAAACTCAACGGCGTACTCGGCGCCCCGATAGATTTCGGTGTGGCCGCGTTGACGGCCAAAGCCGCGCACTTCGGTGACTGTCACGCCTTGCACGCCCACGTCGCTCATCGCCTTACGAACATCATCGAGCTTGAATGGCTTAATAATTGCGGTAATTAGTTTCATCGAACGACATCCCTCCCGCGTTAATTCGAATGTATTGCCGCAATTCCAAAATCAGGTTTGTTGCGGCCCGAAGGTAGCTGCGGAGCACGCGTCGTGCCAAGTTCGATAATTAGCGCATTATCAGGAGGTTGAGAAAACTTGCGGTATCGCGACTCAGATGCGGTGCACCTGAAGCGTGCGTGAACCGGTTTCCGTGCCTTGAACGGTGGCAGCGGAATGCCAGATCCAGCGAACATATTCAGTATATTTGCACCTGGCAGGGACGGTCTCGTCTCGTCGCCGATCACGGTTGCAAATCACCATGCGGCGATTTTCTAGGGCTGCAAGGAAGCGGCGTACGCTGCAACATCGATCATGTGAGTGATCTGAAGCTTTGAAACT
>JAQGOD010000190.1 GCA_028293775.1 Gammaproteobacteria bacterium | reverse complement strand
GTGGCCATTTGCCGGCCGTTGACCAATATCGTGTTGAACTCGGGCCCGAATCCGCGAACCGTGATGAATTCGCCTTCCCCGCCAGAGCGGTCAATGGACACGCCGGTGATACGCTGTAGCGACTCTGCCAGATTGGTGTCGGGTAATTTGCCGATATCCTCGGGCGCAATTGCATCGACGATCCCCAGCGAATCACGTTTGATCGCGCGTGCGCTGGTTATGCTCGAGCGAATGCCAGTGACGACGATTTCGCCCAACTCGTCGGCCTGCGCCGCAGTGGCTGACGGTTGAGGGTTTGCCGCTGCTGTTTGACCGGCGGTACTCAATGTGTTTGCTGCAGCGAGCCGGCCGGCGCCGACCGCCGGCGTGACCTTTGAAGTGCTGTTCCCCACCCCTTCTGGAAATCGCAAGCTGATTGTGTGCCCATCGTCCGAGGCAACGGTGAGTCCGGTGCCCTCCAACAACAGTTTCAGCGCCGCGCGCGTATCGATCGCGCCGTGCAGCGAGTGAGTCTTGACCCCTTTGAGCTTATCAGCCGGAGCGATGATTTGTAGCCCCGCTTGCCTCGCAAACTCGGGGATCGCCGTTGCCGCTTCCTGCCCCGGAACGTCGAATGCGATCGTCTGGGACATAGCGGTAGTCAATGCTGTCAGACCGAGTGCCAGCGCGATCGCTTGGGTCAGTCTGCGGCGACCGTCGCAGGCGGTAGTTCTTTCCATTCCCAACTCCCCTCGTTATTGTAGGTTTAGCACCGCGGCTATGTTTCGCCGTGGAGTACTACCTTAAGAGGGACGAGAACGGCAGTTCCGTCTCCAAAGCTAAAATTATTTTTGCGGACTTGGTCCGGGCTCGAGGATAAATCGGTCGCCATCGATTCGCACATGGGCATCCAGCATTGCAGCTGCCGCCGCTGCAAACGCCATCGGGTCAGTGGCTTGGAACCGACCAACGACCGTTTGTGCGGCGAGTCGCTGATCGGCGATGACAACGGTTCGGCTGGTGTAGTGGTTCATTTCAGCGGCTGCATCGCCGAGGGTCCGCCCATCGAGGTCGATGACCTTGACGCTCCAAGCCACGGCGCGCGCGAGTTGCGCGTCGGTCAGCTTGACCGGCACGGCAACTGCTTTTGTTGTGACGAGGGTTCTATTCCCCGCGGCAAGGCGAACGGCAGGCTCCGAGCTGGATGTCTCGCGCCAAATATCGACCGTGCCCTCGCTCACGGTAACCTCGACATCGCCGTCCGTATGACGACGGACAACAAACGCGGTGCCAACGGCGCGCACTCGAATGTTACCCGCTTGAACCACGAACGGGCGTTTAGGATCCTTTGCAACTTCGAACAGCACTTCCCCGAATTCGAGACGAACGCGTCGGGTTGCGGTTTCGTACTGCACTGAGACGCGACTTAGCTCGTCCAATGTGAGACGAGATCCGTCCGCCAGGGGGACCTGTCGAATTTCGCCCATCGCGGTCGCCGGGTTGTCGGTCCGAGCGTGTCCTTGCCAGGCCCAGAACGCCGTTGCCAAGCCGAGAAGAACCGTGGCTGCCGATGTCCATGGCATCGCCCTGCGCCAGAGCCTTGCTCTTGGCGACTCGCGCAGTTCGTGTGACCCTCGAAATGCGCGTGCACGGTCAGTGTGCACCCAAGTAGCCTGTGTACGCACGAACGCTCCAGCACGCCGGCTATCTCCGGCAAGCCATTCCTCAAGCATGGCCTGCTCGGCCTCCGTCAAGCCTCGATCGACTTTGACCACCCAGGCGGACGCCGCCGCATCAATCGCATGCGCGGTCTCACGCACCGCGCTGGCCCTTGCTCTCGACAGGAGCGAGTCGCACATTGTTCTCCACGTGCTGCTCCCGCAGCTGCAGGTACTCGACAATCATCCGTAGCGCACGAGACATTAGCTTCTCAACTGTGTTCTCACTGATCCGCAATTCAGCGGCAATCGCCTTCTGCGGCATATCATCGAACTTGCGCATGACAAATACTGTGCGGCACCGTCCGGGCAAGCGCGCGATCGCGTCATAGAGGCGCTCGAGCTCCTGGCGACCTGACAGGATTCGCTCGGGCGTGAACGCTACTTCTGAGACGAATAGCTGCGCCGTTCCCGCCATTGTTTCGATCGATATCACAGTCGAGTGCCGGATGTAGGCTGAAATCAAGCGCTTGGCGATCTGAAAGAGATACGCTTTGGGGTGCACAATTTGCGAATCCGCAGGCAAGCTGGCGAGCTTCGCATAGGACTCTTGGATCAAGTCATCAACCTCTAGCCCTGGGGGCGTCACACGCCTAAGCCACGACCGCAATTGAGGCTCGAGTGGCAAAATGTTGGTGGCCAGCCACCGCGCTCGCTGTGTTGAAACTATTGGCACCCAGGCCTCCCTATCGGCTGAATGTCTCACCATTTCTATGCAGTTGTCCAGACCAGACTCATTGCGCGGTCTCGCGGCGCATCTTAGCGATCTCGGCGGCAGTCAGGTTCGAGGCACTCGACCCGAAGCGGGTCGTGACATAGTTCGCGACGGCTGCTATGTCCGAATCCGAATACGCAGCGCCGAAGCCCGGCATTTCGGTGACTCCATCCGGACTTGAGCGTTTCATGCCGGCGAGCACGATTTGCGCCACGTTGGTGCCATGCGGATCGTTAACCGCGCGTGCGCCCGTCAGAGTGGCGTACTCACTGATATCGCTAATGCCGCTCCATCCATGGCAGCTGACGCAGGCGCCTTCGTACACCTGTTTGCCGCGCGACTCGGCCGTCGCGAGGCCCTCGTTATGCGAGTCCGGGGCGGCGGCAGCCAGTCTAGCGGGCAAATCGGAGGACACGCTGCTCGGGACGCTGCGCAAATACGCCACGATGGCGTGGACATCTTCGGGTGCCAATTGGCTGAAGCTTTCGTCCACCGCTTCGCCCATCGGACCCGCCGCAGATCCGTGACCCGCGGCGTGACCTCGCGCGAGATACGCAATGAGTTCCTCGTCATGCCAAGCACCGATGCCGCTCGCCTTATCGCCGCTGATGTTATAAGCGCGCCAGCCGGCGGTGAGTGCGCCGCCGAATTTCTTGCGGTTATTGAGTGCAAAAGCAAGATTACGTGGTGTGTGGCATTCACCGCAGTGAGCCAGGGCCTCAGCCACGTAGGCGCCGCGGTTCCACTCCGCGCTTTTCTCAGCATCCGGCTTGAAGCGCTCGTTGGGATTGAATAGGGCCGACCACACGCCCATCGCCCAGCGCTGGTTAAATGGAAATGCGAGCGCATTCGGCCTATTGGGTGAGGCAATCGGCGCAAGGCTAAAGAGGTATGCCTTGATTGCCAGCGCATCCGCATCGGTCATGTAGGTATAGGAGGTATACGGCATGGCGGGATACAGATTGACGCCATCCGGGCGGACGCCGCGATGCACGGCGGCGAGAAATTGCGCATCGGTGTAATTTCCGATGCCGGTCGCCTTGTCCGGCGTGATATTGGTGGAATACAGCGTGCCAAAGGGCAGTACGAAGGCGAATCCGCCAGCGTAGGCCTCGCCGCCTTTCGCGGTGTGACATACCAAGCAATCCGCGGCTTTCGCGAGGTACTCACCCTTCTTGATCAATGATGCTTGCGCGACGGCCGCAGGAACACCGGTGGGATTCGAAGCGTGGTAATCGGCGAGCTCGACTTTGCGACCCTTGGAAAACGCCATCGGCCCGGGGCTCATGATGAGGAAAAGCGCGACCGCGGCGAGCAGCACCAGCACGGCAAGCGTGATCAGGAGTGGACGTCGTTTAGCGCTGCGCGGGGAGGGAGTTGCGTTCATGCCTTGGTGCTCCGGGCCAACAGCTCTCGATCGATGGGCAGCCGCCTGAGCGCAACGCCGGTCGCGGCAAAAATCGCATTGCGTAGCGCCGGCGGTCCTGCCGTAGTGCCGGTTTCGCCGACACCCCCGGGCGGCTCGCCGCTCTTAATCAAATGCACGTCGATCTTCGGTATTTGGTCGATGCGCAACATGCGATAGTCGTTGAAATTAGCCTGTAAGACGCGACCTGTCTTGATGGTGATCTCCCCATACAACGCGGCGGTGAGGCCGAATATCAAGCCGCCTTGCAATTGGGCCTCCACGCTGTCGGGATTCACGAGCGTTCCTACATCGACGGCAGTGGTGATCCGGCGCAGCAACACTTCGCCATGCGTGTCCACCTCGGCTTCCACCACCGTCGCGATAAAGCTGCCGAAGGACGGTTGCACGCACACGCCCCGGCCGACTCGCGTCGGCAGCGGCTTGCCCCAATCCGATTTGGCTGCGACCAAGTCGAGCGCCGCCAGAAGCCGCGGCTGCTTGCCCAGCATGTCGCGACGAAACGCAATCGGATCCTTGCCCGCTTTTCGCGCGAGCTCGTCCATAAAGCTCTCGATGGCAAACACATTGTTGTTGGGACCCACACCGCGCCACCAGCCCGTCGGCACGGCGCGCGGCTCGACCCTTAAGTATTGCACTTGGAAATCCGGGATGTCATAGGGCATGTCGACGGCGCTATCGACCGCATCTTCATCGATTCCCTTTTGAAAACCCGGCGGCAGCCAGCGCGCGATGATTGAGGCGCCGCAGACTTTGTATTTCCACGCCGCCACCTTGCCGCCAACAAGACTCGCGGAAATTACATTGCGGTAAATCGGTCGATAAATATCTTGTTGAATGTCTTCCTCACGGGTCCACACCACTTTGACAGGCACGCCGTTCATATGCTGCGCGATGCGTACGGCGTTCAACGCCATGTCGGGCTCCAGCCGCCGGCCGAAACCTCCGCCTATCAAGTGATTGTGTACTGTTACCTTGTCGATGGGTAACCCGGTGAGCGCCGCGGTGGTCTGTTGCACTCGGGCGATGATTTGTGTGCCGATCCACAGTTCGCAGGAATCCTCTTTCAGCCAAACCGTACAATTGAGAGGCTCCATGGTCGCGTGCGCCAAGAACGGCAATTCGTAGTCCGCTTCGAATCGCTGGCCGTTGGACAAACCGTTCTCGACGTCGCCTCGGGTAGTCGCGATCACGCCATCCTTTTGACTGGCGGAGCGCATGTCCTGCCAAATGTCGACGGAAGAAAGTTTTGCGTGCTCGCCCTCAGCCCAAGAGACTTTAAGCGCGTCCAACCCCTTTTTGGCGGCCCACATGTGATCGCCGACCACCGCTACCATGTTGTCGAGCACGATGACTCGTTGTACGCCGGGTAGCGCCTTCGCTGCCGCGTCATCCACATGCGCCACCTTGCCGCCGAACACTGGACAGGCGGCCAGGGTTGCGAATTTCATGCCCGGCACCATCGCGTCGATGCCGTAGACGACCTTGCCGTTCACTTTATTCGGTGTGTCGAAACGCTTCTGCGGCGTACCGATGA
>JAQGOD010000186.1 GCA_028293775.1 Gammaproteobacteria bacterium | reverse complement strand
TGCTGATGAGCCCCAGGCTGGCCGGACCGATGATGATGCCTGCGGTCAGATAGCCCAGGACCGAACCGAGCTTGAAGCGGCGGAAAATCGGTATGGCGATAACGGCGGAAGCGAGAAATATAGCGATCTGCGCCAACAAGCTCATACTATTTCTCCCTCTTTTCTTCAGAGCCTAGCATTATGTATCGCCAGAGCATTCAATTTCCGGCAAAAGACGCCGCCTTGCGCGAGGATGTGCACGCGCTCGGCGAATTGATCGGCGAGATGCTGCGCGAACAGGGCGGCGAGGAATTCTTCAAGCTGGTGGAAGGTGATCGGCTGGCGGCGATCCTGCGGCGCGAGGGCGACCCTTCAGGCGCGTGCGAGCTGCAAGAGCGTACGCGCGGCCGAGCCCCTACCGCGGCCACCGATCTCACGCGCGCCTTCTCGATCTGGTTCATGGCGGTGAATACGGCGGAAAAAGTCCATCGAGTGCGCCGGCGCCGCGAGTACTTGAGCGATCTTGGCACATCGCAGCCCGGTGGAATCGCAGACTGCATCGGACGGCTGCAGCGATCGGGTCTGCCGCTGGAGCAAGCCCTGCAACTCATCGGGAACATGAGCATAGAGCCGGTGTTCACGGCGCACCCCACTGAATCGACTCGACGGACCATCTTGCGAAAGCAGCAGCACATCGCACATGACTTGCTTGATCGTAACAATCCCACATCGAGCAGGGCGGAGCTCGATATGTTGCGGGCGCGGGTGCGGCTCCAGATCACCAGCATCTGGCAAACCGAGGAGCATCCGCGCGAAGGGTTGACGGTTGTCGATGAGCGCGAGCACGTGTTGTTTTATTTGATCGACATCCTATATCGCGTGGTGCCGCTTTTTTATGAAGAAATAGAGGCGGCGCTGGCGAACGCCTATGCGGTTCCGGCCGGCACGCTGGACCTGCCGAATATCTTGCGCTTTGGATCGTGGGTCGGGGGCGATATGGACGGCAATGCCGACGTGCATGGCAAGACCATTCGCGAGACCCTGCACCGGCATCAGCAGCTCATCGTTTCCTCTTATTTTGCCGAATGCCAGCAGCTGGCCGAATCCTTGAGCCAGAGCGCGAATCGCGTCGCCGTCAGTCCCGCGCTGGCCGCACGCATCGATTCCTATATGAGCGTGCTGCCTGGGGCGAATGCGCTGGCCCCGGCGCGGCACGACCGCATGCCGTATCGAATGTTCTTCGGGCAACTCGGCGAACGCCTGAAGGCGAGCTATGAGGGCCGGCCGAACGCTTATCAAGACCCGGATGAATTTCTCTCCGACATACGCTTGGCCGCGGAAAGCTTGCTTGAAAATCGCGGGCGGCACGCCGGTTATTTTCTGGTGCGACGATTAATGCGCCGCGTGCGTACGTTCGGCTTTCACTTGGCAACGCTGGATGTCATTCAGCATGCATCCGCCCATGATGAGATCATCGCGCAGGGCTTGGGCCAGGAAGCGTGGCCGTCGCTGCCGGCGGAGGAACGACTGCGCCAACTGCGCGGCCTGCTGTCGCGCGATCAGGGGCCTACCTCGGCATTCGACGCCATGGGCCGCCGTAGTCTCTGGGCGTTCGAAGCAATCGCTCAGACGCGGCACAAATTCGGCGGCCGCGCCATCGGCCAGTACATCGTGAGCGGTACGCGGGGGCCTGAGGATGTCCTCGCCGTATTGCTGCTGGCGCGATGGGCCGACATCACCGATAAGCGCAGCGGCGAGTGCCCGCTCGATGTGGCGCCACTGCTCGAGTCCATTGAATCGTTGGAGACGGCCGGAGAGGTTTTGGGTGCTCTGAATGCCGAGCCTGCGTATCGCCGCCACCTGGCCTCCAGGGGGAATCGGCAAATGGTCGTCATCGGATACTCCGACACCAACAAGCAAGGCGGGATCGCGGCGTCGCGTTGGGCACTGCAAGCGGCACAGACGCAGTTGCTCGAGGCAGCGCGCGCTGCGGAGGTCGATCTGTTGATATTTCACGGCCGCGGCGGCACCCCGCCGCGCGGCGGCGGACGCACCGAACACTTGGTCGAATCGCTGCCGGCCGGCGCTATGCGCGGAATATTGCGATTGACCGAGCAAGGCGAAGTGGTCAATCAGAGTTACAGCCTGCGTCCCATCGCGATGCGCACGCTCGAGAGAACATTTGCCGCCGTGGCGTTGGCAACGGCTCAGGGCGCACAGATGCCGCCGATTGCCGCCGACCAAATCGCGGCCATGCGCACCATTGCGGCCCAAAGCCTCAAGACCTATCGCGAACTGGTTTTTGGCGGTCCTGAATTTTTCGACTATTTCCGTGCGGCCACGCCGCTGGATGTGATCGAGCGTATGCACATCGCATCACGCCCGGCTGCGCGCTCGGACGGCACGGGCGTGCAATCGCTTCGAGCGATTCCCTGGGTGTTCGCCTGGACGCAAAGCCGCCACATGTTGCCTGGCTGGTTCGGCTTCGGGAGCGGGCTGCGGGCTGCCTTGGAACTGCACGGCGAGGAAGTCATATCGCGCATGACGGCGCATTGGCCTTTCTTCGGGCATTTGCTCGATGACGTCGAGGCCATGCTGGCTCGAACGGATCTGCAAATCGCGGCCTACTATGACGCGCTGGCGCCGGACAAGCATCAAGTGCTCGCGCAGCTCATCGCGGCGGAGTATGCGTTGACCGTGCGCCTTGTGCTTAATTTGCGCGGTTCGTCTCGCCTGCTCGACAGCGATCCGACCTTGCAGCGGTCTATCAAATTGCGCAATCCGTACGTCGATCCCATGCACCTCATGCAAGTGGATTTGCTGCAGCGCTGGCGGGCGACGCAGCGGCAGGATCAGGCGCTGTTCGGCGCGTTGCGGGCGACCATCGGCGGAATCGCGCAGGGCTTGCAAGCCACGGGGTAAATTGCTTGGCCTCAACACTCGGGCACGTTCACAGCGAGCCCTCCCTGCGAAGTCTCTTTGTAGATGGTCGACATATCGATGCCGGTCTGACGCATGGTATTGATGACTTGGTCGAGGGAAACCTTGTGCGAGCCGTCGCCGCGCATCGCGAGGCGCGCAGCATTGATGGCTTTTACCGACCCCATGGCGTTGCGTTCGATGCAGGGGATCTGCACCAACCCTGCCACGGGATCGCAGGTAAGCCCCAAGTTGTGTTCCATGCCGATTTCCGCCGCATTCTCGATCTGCTCGTTGCTGCCGTGCAGCGCCGAGACCAGCCCGGCCGCAGCCATCGAACAGGCAACCCCGACCTCCCCCTGGCAACCCATTTCCGCCCCGGAAATCGACGCGTTTTGCTTGTACAACATGCCGATGGCGGCGGCGGTGAGTAAAAAGCGCGCGATGCCGTCATCATCAGCCCCCGCCTCGAAGCGCCTGTAATAATGCAATACGGCGGGCACGATTCCCGCGGCCCCGTTGGTGGGCGCGGTGACGACCTGGCCCCCCGCGGCATTTTCTTCATTGACGGCGAGCGCGTATGCGTTGACCCAATCGAGCGCATGCATGGGACCGTGGGGATCGCCGCTCATGAGCTGACGAAACAGTTTTGGTGCGCGCCTTCGAACACCGAGCACGCCCGGCAGTAAGCCTTGCGCATTGAACCCTCTGCGCACGCAATCCTGCATGACCTGCCAAATGCGTGAAAGCCCCGCCTGCACCTCGGCGTCGCTGCGCCAAGTGCGCTCTCGAGCCAGCATCAATTCGTGGATCTCCAGCCCCTGCGCTTTGCCGTGTTCAAGCAGTTGCAGGCCGGAATTGAATTCGAACGGCGGCGAAGCCCGAGCGGCATCCACGCCCGCTTCTGCACCGGCACGAATGACAAAGCCGCCGCCGATACTGTAGTACTCCTCTCGAGCCAAAACCGTGTGGGCGGCGTTGTGTGCCGTGAAGCGCATTCCATTGGAGTGGCCGGGCAACACTTGATCCGTATGGAACAAAAGATTGAGGGGTTCATCGAAATCGATTTCGTGCTTTCCCAAGAGGCGCAGGCGCTTGGCAGCGCGAATTCGCTGCAAGGTGGGGTCAACCGCCGCGGGATCAATCGTATCGGGACGCATCCCCTCCAGGCCGAGGAGAATCGCGCGATCGGTGCAGTGACCGCGGCCGGTAAGGGCCAGAGACCCATAAAGCTGCGCGGAGATTTGCGCGGTAGCCGCGAGCAAGCCGCGCTCTTCGAGCAACAGAACGAATTCGCGGGCGGCGTTCATCGGGCCCATGGTGTGCGAACTGGAAGGACCAATGCCGACCTTGAAGATATCGAAAACACTCAAACTCATACGCGGATCGTCCGAGGCGTGGAATTCCCCATGATACGCCGCCGCTTCGAGCCGCGCTCAAGACGCCGCACAGTTCCGCAGATGCTAAACTAGGTCTACAACAATTGTTTCCGTTGGCCGACAATAAAGGGGAGTCTCTATGCTTCGTCATTCATTCATTCTCGCGTCGCTCACGGCGTCGCTGATGCTGGCGGCCTGCATGCACGAGCCGAGCACACCCGGTGCCGCGAGCGCACCGAGCGCACCGAGCGCTCACAGCGACTCCAGCGCGCTGTCTGTTGCGGTTGCCGACAGCAATCGGCCCGATGCCGACAAGCAGCGCGATGCCAATCGCAAACCAGTTGAAACGCTCGAGTTTCTTGGCATCAAGCCCGCAAGCCAAGTTGCGGAACTATTGCCGGGCGGCGGCTACTTCACGCGAATTTTCAGTAAAGCAGTAGGTCCCGAAGGACACGTATATGCGCTGGTGCCGGAACGTCCCGCGAATGCGCCGGCGGATATGCCGGATCTCGCCGCGAGGGTCAAAGCCATTGCAGCGGACCCGAATTACACCAATGTCAGCGTGATCGTCGCGCCCTTGACCCGGCTCGTGACGCCTGTTCAGGTGGACTTGGTATTCACCGCGCAAAATTATCATGACCTGCACAATTTTCCCGTCGATGTGGTGGGGTTCAACAAAATCGTGCTCGATTCACTGAAGCCCGGCGGCTTGTACGTCGTGTTGGATCATTCGGCGCCGGCGGGCTCGGCACTGCAGCACACCAAAACCCTGCACAGAATTGACCCCGAGGCAGTCAAGACGGAAGTGACCGCGGCTGGATTCGAGTTTGTCGGTGCCAGCGATGTGTTGGTCAACGCTGCCGATCCGCGCACCGCCATCGTGTTCGATCCAAGCATCCGCGGCAAGACCGACCAGTTCATATTAAAATTCCGTAAGCCTAGGAAATAGCGCTTGCGACTCCCGAAAGCGAACTCCGCGGCTTATTCCGTGTCAACCCAGAGCAACGTTCTACGTTGATCTGCAAAGGAACAAGAGGCTGTGAACGCATGAAACTTTCAAATTACCCCAGTGTTTTGCGCGGGGTTGCCCGGGTCGCGATTCCTGTAGCGGTGCTCGGGCTTTTGACGGCGTGCGTGACGCCCCCGCCGCGTACGTATGCCGTACCCGCGCCGCCCCCGCAGCGAGTCTTCGTCTATCCTGCGCACGGCCAGAGTCCCGACCAGACCGAGCGTGATCGGTATGAGTGCCACCTCTGGGCCGTTCAGCAAACCGGTGTGGACCCCAGCCGCGCCGATGCCAGCGCCTACGAACGCGTGATTGTCCAGCCCTCGAGTCCTCCCGGCGCCAATACGGTAGGCGGTGCCATCGCCGGGGCGATTATCGGCGGTATCATCGGTGGACCGCGCAATGCGGGCGCGGGGCTGGTCTTGGGCGGCGCCACGGGAGCCATCGTGGGGTCGGCCGCTGATGCCAATGCGCAGCAGCAAGCCCGGCAAACACAGCAAGAGATCAATCAAAGCGCCGCGGAAGGGCGTGCCCGCGCCGATAGTTACAAGCGCGCCATTGGTGCTTGCCTGCAGGGTCGCGGCTACACGGTCACTTAACTGTTTGGATCTCGACTATGACCAAGACCTCCAAATTTGCCATGCTGGGATTGTCGCTTTTGTTCATGGGCGGGCACGGCGTACAGGTCGCGGTTGCCCAAGAGCACGGGCGTCCCGAAGCGGCGGGTCGTGCACAAGGCCATGGGGGCCCACCGGCTCGCGCGGACGGGCGCGGCCAGGTATTGGACGGCCGTTACAACCATGGGCGTTACTACCCTCCCATGGGGACCGTCAGGCCCTCCTTGCCCGAGGGCTACCGGCCTTATTACCGTGGCTCTGACCGGTTCTATTTCAGCGGCGGCGTCTGGTATAGCCCCCGTGGCCCTGGATTCGTGGTCGTGAGGCCTCCTCCGGGCCTCGTGATCTCCGTGCTGCCTCCGTACTACTCAACCGTGTGGTTCGGCGGGGTGCCGT
>JAQGOD010000178.1 GCA_028293775.1 Gammaproteobacteria bacterium | reverse complement strand
ACGCCAACCTGTCTATATTTGGCCATGCAATATGGAGTTTTTGCGGCGAATTACCCGCTCACCGACGACGATCTCGAATCCCGGCGATTGCCGCGCGCGCTTGACGGCTACCCGCGAAAATTATTCGGCCTGACCATCCGACCGGATCGGCTGCAGCAAATTCGCAACGAACGAAAGCCCGACAGCCGCTACTCATCCGCGGCGCAAGTGGCGTTCGAAGTTCGAGCCGCCGAGTCATTGTTCGAGCGCCACGGCGTGCCCGTGCTGGATGCGACCGAGGTGTCCATTGAAGAAATATCAACCAGAATTCTCGATCGCATGGGTATAGAGCGGCGACTGCGACCCTGAAATCTTGAAGCTGCATGGTATAGTTCTCAAATGATAGCGGATCAATGGTGCGAAACATCGTGGCGGGCGCGGCCTGGCAGCTTCGTAGGTCTAATGACGCTCTACGAGAGCAATTTCGTGCGCTTGGGTTGGCTCGTGGGCGATCTTCGCGAGCTCAAAACACAGCGCGTCTCTCGAGTGAGCTCGGACTGTGATCTGTATCTCACCCCGTTGGAGTTGAGCCGTTACACCGGTGTGTATCGGCTCACATATGAGTTCGAAATCGAGGCATCGCCGCTGCGCGACCCGGATTTGGAGGTGTGCGTGTATTACGACGCCCGCCTTGCAGAAGTGCGAAGCTTTCGAGGGTTTCAACGCCATCCGCAACTGTCCAAACTGCAGTCTGGACTCAAGCGTGAACTGGATCAGCGCTGGGGTCGAAACATGATGCTAAATAAATGGTTGGAATATTGTGCCGAGCGGGGACATCACTTCTAGCCGCGAAGATTGGCTTCGTATCGGGTGACCTGCGGTTGGATTGAGGCGGGACTTTGATCGATAAGCTGACGTTTCTCAAAGGCAGTACGGAAGCAGGCGCAGCGAGTCCCGAAGAAGAACGGCTCATGCAGCTGTTCCAGAATCGCGCAGGCCTGAAGAAGGCCTATGCCGACCTCAAGGACGAATTTCACCTGTTGCGCGACCGGCTAAAACAGCAGGAAGGCGCGACCATCCGCATTCAGGAACAGATGGATGCGCTCGGCGATCTGCTGGGCGATCCGAAGAGCGGATTTGGCGCGCTGGTGTTTTTCCAACTTCGCGCGCTGTGGAAGACCTGCCATCAGCAGCTCTCGACATTCACCGCCGACTTGACGCGCCAGCAAGAGGCTCGCGAAGTCGCCAAACACAAAGCGGATGTCGACGCGGCGAAAAATGCCCGGCTCGCCGATGCGGATCAGCGCCTGCGCACGGCGAGTGCGGCAGCGGACGATCAGCGCCGCATGCTGGCCGAGGCGCAGCAGGAACTCGCCCGTTTGACTGCCTTCTGGCACTACTTCAAGCGGCGCCGCAATCTCAAGACCCTGGATTCATTGCGATCCCAAGTGGTCATGGCCGATCAGGCGGTCGGCGATTTGCACGCAGAGCGCAGTGCGATTGAGCACGAGGCTTCCCCGGAATTCCCGGGTCTATCGCTCGCCGCGCGCCGTAATATCAATCTTGCCATCATCAGCTACGCCGAATTGCTCTGCGAGCATGCCGATGCCTATGGACTGGCTGCGCGTGCCAAGGAGGCGGTTGCCCGGCGTGTTCACGAAATGAGCTTCGGCGCCCGCGCGGACTGTGAGAGCTACATGCAGCGCGTACAAAAGGCGCAAGCGGTAGTGGCCGGGCAAAAACAAGTCGGCAGCCTGGTGCGGACGAGGCTCGAGCGGCTGCGAACCACGTGCGAGTACCGCAACGCCGCCGACACCGTGCCAACCGCCGACTCGTTGTCCGCGCCGGCACAGAACCCTGATGCCGCCTTCGATAAGCCGAAGGCAGCCTCTGCCAACACTTGGAACGTGTTGGCAGAGGACTACTGGGATCTTTACACCTTGTTGCTGCGTTAGCGGGGTTCGTTGCGCCGCGCCTGGGTCGGGGCAGTCCGGCGCGCGGAGACCACCACCAGGTCAGCGGCGATCTGCGAGGTCTCATCGAGCAGAATGCCCGCGGTCGCATCATCCTTGATCTCTTCCAGCGATTTGACCGGCTTGACCTCGTGCGCCGCACGCCAGGCGTTTTCGCGATCCAGCCGTTCGCTCTCGACGCGCTTGCGTTCGGCCTCTCGAGTCTTTTGGTTCAAGGACAGCGTCTTCTGGCTGCGCATGGCTTCCAAGGCCGCAATGTCCTCGTGAAGGTACTTGAAGTCGGCGCTGCCGGCGGTGCGCTCCGCATGTAGTTTGGCCAGGGTGGCCGCAATCGGTTTCAGGTCACCTTCGACTCGAAATGCCGCCGGTTCAATGTGATCCCAGGGCAGGGCGCGATCACGCGTGCTCTCGCCGACCTCGCTGGCATCGATGAGCGAGGGCAATTCGATATCGGGCGTGACGCCGCGATCCTGGGTGCTTTCGCCGGTGATCCGGTAATACTTGCCGATGGTGACGTTCAACTGGCCCAATTCGGGCTTCCGGCCGAAGATCGTGTAATTCAGCGGGTGCGCATTTTGCACGGTCCCCTTGCCGTAGGTTTGCTGACCAATGATGAGTCCGCGTCCATAGTCTTGAATGGCGCCGGCGAAGATTTCCGAGGCCGATGCACTGAAGCGGTCGACGAGCACGATCAATGGACCGCTGTAGAAGATGGCCGGGTTCGGATCATCGTCCACTTCGATATGTCCGGTCGTGTCGCGCAGCTGAACCACCGGGCCCCGATCGATGAACAATCCGGTCAGGGACTCTGCTTCGGGCAGATAACCGCCGCCGTTGGCGCGCAAGTCCATGATCAGCACTTCGGCACCGTCTTTCCGCAGTTCGGTGATCAGGCGCTGCACGTCGCGTGTGGTGCTGCGATAGTCCTTAGCACCGGCGCGGCTGGCATCATAGTCCTGATAAAAACTCGGGACGGTGATGATGCCGACTTTGACTTCCTTGCCGTTGCGCGTCACGGTGCGCATGGATTTCTTCGACGCTTGATTTTCAAGTGACACGCGATTGCGCGTGAAATCGACGACCTTCTGTACCGAGCCGGGCGCCGCGCCGGCGGGCAGCAATTGCAAACGCACCATCGAACCACCCGGTCCACGAATCTTTTGCACCACGTCGTCCAAGCGCCAGCCGATCACATCGACCAACTCGCCGCTCTTGCCTTCACCCACTGCGGTGATTCGGTCGCTCGCAGCGAGCTTGCCGCTGACGGCCGCCGGGCCGCCGGCGATCACGTCGATCACCGTCACGTAGTCGTCGGTCAGCTGCAGCGAGGCACCGATGCCCTCGTAGCTCAAGCTCATTTGAATGTTGTACTCCTCGGAGTTGCGTGCCGAGAAATAATTCGAATGCGGATCCAACGACAAGACGAAGGCGTTCATGAACGCCTCGAACACATCGTCGGGCTTGCTCTGATCCATGCGCTTCGCCACATGCTCGTAACGCTTGCGCAGCACGTCCACGACTTCGGGCCACTGCTTGCCGGCGGTGACCAGCGACAAGGCGTCATTCTTGACCCGCTTGCGCCACAGCTCATTCATCTCTGCGGTGTTGGCGGGCCACGGTTCCTTCTCGCGGTCGAAATTGAAGGTCTCGTCGATGTCGAAATCCGGCTTCTTGTTGAGCAGATCGATCGCGAAAGCCATGCGTTCGCGGCTGCGCTGCTGATAGCGGCGGAAAATCGCAAATGCCGGTTCGACATCGCCGGTCTTGATGGCATCATCGAGTTCGTAACGGTACTTCTCGAACTCCGCGATATCGC
>JAQGOD010000156.1 GCA_028293775.1 Gammaproteobacteria bacterium | reverse complement strand
CGCAAACGCATGACCAACTCGCTCTTGGAAAATATCGCGCCACAGGACTGGCCGGTTTTGATCGGCGAACGTGCCGAATTTATGCAAGGACATCCGCATGAAACCAGGAATTGAACCGGGTTTCCGCCGACGGAGGGCGTGATAGACGAGGCAAACCCTATATCATCGCGCTGATGGCACCGGTGCTCCCTTTAGAAGATTGCCCGCATCGACCTCCTTGCTCGGCGTGCCCCAGATTCGGTGAACCAGGGATCGCCCTCTCGGCACGCGGCGCCATCGATGAACTGGCCCACGTTCATGGTGTGTCCGAGGTACGGGTGGTCACCGGGCAAACTTCGGGATTTCGCCTCCGGGCGCGCCTTGCCATCCGTGGCCGGCTGGGCTCGCCAAAGGTCGGGCTGTTTGAACTCGGAACCCACCGGGTCGTGCACATACCGCACTGCGTTGTGCATCACCCCTTGATTAACCGGGTGGCCGAAGTGGTTCGTCGGGCTCTGGTGGAGACTCGACTGACCAGCTATTCGGATGGCGCGCATCAGGGCCTCGTCCGATACTTGCAAGTGGTGGTTGAACGCGGCTCGCAAACGGCACAAGTCGTGGTAGTCGCCAATAGTGCTTCACCCAAGCCGCTCGCCGCTTGCTTGGACCTTATCGTTTCGCGACTCGGCAAGGAACTGCACAGCCTGTGGTTCAATGCCAATCTCGAGCATGCCAATGCCATCCTCGGTCCGAACTTTGAGTCATGGTACGGTCCTCCCAGTGTGGTCGAGCGCTTCGGCGGAGCGGCGATCCACTACCCGCCAGGGGCCTTTGGACAAAACAATCTCGATATCGCGGAGCGCATCATCGAACACGTTCGCAGTCAGATTCCACTGGGCGCAAAAGTCACCGAGTTCTACGCCGGTGTCGGGGCCATCGGTCTGTCGACGCTGGACCGCACTTGCGAGCTTCGCGCGAACGAAGTCAGCCGGCATGCTCTCCAGGGCCTGGAGATGGGCTTGATGGAACTTGCGCCCGCGGAGCGGGCGAAAGTGTCGATCATGGCGGGGCCGGCGGGCGCAGCGACGCACGCGGCGGTGGGCTCTGACGTCGTGGTCGCGGACCCGCCGCGCAAGGGTCTTGACCCTGAGCTGTGCGAGTATCTACGGGAGCAGCCGCCTCAGCGAGTGCTGTATGTCAGCTGCGGGCTGGAATCGCTCAAGAGCGATTGCGCACGGCTGACCTCCGGCGGCAAGCTGCGTCTCGAGGCGCTTACCGCGTTCAATCTTTTGCCTTTCACTGAGCATGTGGAGACGGTGGCTCGCTTCGGCCGCACCTAGCCCTGGACTTTTGCAACGCCGGCGAAGGCGCGTATGCTCATTGGCGAGTACCTATCGGGGGGAAGACAGTGATCAACGGTTCGGAAGCTTCTGCCGCGCACCCTGTATTGCCCGCACCGGTGCCGCCTCGCGGCCGCATGTCTGTCTGGCAATTCTTGAACGCGCTGCGCGATAGCACGATCGCGACGTTCAGCCAAGACGCATACGAGCTCGATATTGTCCATCGCAAGATCTTTGGCCGTCATCTTTTCGTCGTAAGCGACCCGGTGGCCATCAAGCGCGTCCTGCTCGACAAAGTGGCGGATTACGAAAAAACCGAGATTACGCGCCGGATTTTAGAGCCCGGGCTCGGTAAGGGTCTGATCACGCTGGAGGGCGATACCTGGAAAGCGCATCGCAGAACGATGTCTCCTTCTTTTGATTTGCGAAGCGTGGCTTCCTACACTCCGGTCATGACAGCGGCCGCGGAGGAGTTGATGGTGACGTGGAGGGTTCTCGGCGCAGGCGCAAGCGTCGATGTAGCCGACGCCATGATGGAGGTCACGCTCAAGATCATTTCGCGCACCATGTTCTCCTCGGATTCCGATGACATCATGTCGATCATGGGCCACGCCGCAGGGCGCTATCAGGCCACGGTGCTTCCGAACATTCTTGACTTGCTGGGCGTACCTGAATGGCTCGCGGGCCTGGGTAGGAGCAAAGCGGCGCACCGCGCGTTCGCGGAATTCGATACGGTCATTGACCGATTGATCGAAAGCCGCGTTCGCGATTCGCAAAATGCCCCGAAGGATCTGCTGGCTAGATTGATTGCCGCCAGGGACGAGCAAACCGGCGGCGGGATGTCCGCGCAAGAAGTGCGCGACCACGTCATTACGATGTTCATGGCAGGGCACGAAACCACTTCGATGGCCATGACTTGGACTTGGTTTTTGCTTTCGCAACACCCTGCCGTCGAGGCAAAATTGCATGCCGAGCTGGATGAAGTGCTCGGCGGCCGGGCGCCAACCCAGGATGACCTGGTCAATCTGACCTATTCGCGCATGGTGATCGAGGAAGCCATGCGGATCTACCCCGCCGTGCCGGCGATGGAACGCGAAGCGCTGGCGGACGACACCTTGAGTGGATTGCGCGTACCCAAAGGGTCGACCGTCATGATCGTTCCTTGGGTTCTTCACCGCCACAAGAAGCTTTGGAAGGATCCCGAGCTTTTCGACCCAGAACGCTTTTCGGCTGAGCAATCCGCGGCCCGGCCGCGATTTTCATATCTTCCTTTCGGTGGCGGACGACGCATCTGCATTGGCGCCGCATTTGCCATGTCGGAGGCAACGATTCTACTCGCAACGCTTGCGCAACATTTCCAGTTGAGGATGGTTCCGGGGCATCCGGTCGAACCGCAAGCCTTGATTACCCTGCGTTCTCGGCATGGCATGAAAATGGTGCTCGCGCCACGCACAGCCAAGGCCTAGCCACGCAATTTCCGAAAAGTCCCTTGTTAGGCACGGGGCCGATCGGTGCGCTCGCGCTTGGATTTGGGTTCCTCCGCTTTGCCCTTGCCCGGTTCGGCCATCCCCCGATGCAATTGCGCAAGCGCCGCATCCGGAGCCACATGCGAAATCGCCGCCCGCAGCTTGTTGCCGATACCGGCCACCACCTTGAGTTCCCCTTTCATCATCGCATCGAACCCGGTCTTGGCGACATCGGCGGCGTTGGCCTTCTCGTCCGAGCCCACCTTTGTATCCAACATTTCGGCACGCTCGAAGAAGTCAGTCTCCGTGGCTCCGGGCATGAGGCATGTGACGGTGACGCCCGTGTCCTTAAGCTCGTTGCTCAAGGCGACCGAGAAGGAGTCCAAAAACGCCTTGGTGCCGTTGTACACTGCCTGAAAGGTGCCGGGCATCAGACCCGCAATGGAGCCTGTAATGAGAATTCGTCCTTCGCCGCGCTTGCGCATGGCAGTGCCAATCTTGTGTATGAGATAGATCGTCCCGTCGATATTGGTATGCACGACCTTAAGCGCTTGATGGATGTCCTGGTCCAGAAAGCCGTGGCCCAGTCCCAGACCGGCGTTGGCCATGAGCAAATCGACAGTCCGACCGGCGGAACGGCATGCCGCGAGCAGCTTGTCGACGCCTTCTAGGGTCGACAAATCTGCTTGCACCGGCATGCACTCGACACCTCTTGCCTGTAGTTCCCGCGCGGCATTCTCGATCAGCGGCTCGTCAGCGGCGATGACC